>DAOVQI010000126.1 GCA_030628785.1 Bacteroidota bacterium | reverse complement strand
TCCATCATAGAATAATTCATTTATTATATGAATTACCCCGAAATTACACATTTTTGACGTTTTTCTGGGTTTTTCTATGGATTGTTATCAATAAATTATACTGATTATTAACACTTTATGTTAATAGCGAATACCCCTAGTTACTAATCATACCTGATAACCATTCAAGATAATTTCTTGTAATTTCAGACGAAGTACTGTTAGCACTATTTCTTGAAACAAAATAATAAGCTCCGTATTTTAGTGCAAAACAAAAACATCAGATTTTTTTTCAACCATTTTATTTCCAAAGGAATCTGCTGCTTCGATTTCAACATTGTATAAGCCAAATTTCTGATCAGGGATTTTTTTACTGAATACATTATCTGCCTCTGCCCTGTCTCCCTCTTTGCCGTTATCTTTCAATTCAACCTTAAAGAATTTTTCAGGGTTATCTTTGGATATGAGTTTAGCTATAACAGATTGTATCTTCCCTCCATCGTATATCCTTACCTGGATAGTATTATCACCGGAAATTTGTACCCAACGCACTTTTGGCGGAGTGCTGTCCTTCCCGGTTACTTTTATTTTTACTTTGCCTCGTTTTATAATATGATACGGATAGTCAGGAAGCCAATATTCTGTAAAAAATTCTATCATGTGATTTTGTGGACATTCTGAGGATAATACAGGAATTGAGTATTTTGCCGAACCACCTACATGGTCATAACTGCTCCAGTTATCAGATATTCTGATGTTTGTACCCAAAGGATTTACATATTTATCTGAAGTATATAAATATGTGCGCCAATATTTATTCTGGTCCTTTATAAGAACTACTATAGATTCTCCCGGATTGGCTACTCCATCACCATTTCCGGTACCCAGATAAACTGTTGCCGTATCATCTCCTGCTTTTGCAACCGTAAATAGTTTGCCATCCGCTATTTCAAAATCGTTAATTTCAGGTTGATCTGTCTTCAAGGGTATTTCAATAAATCCATTCCATTCATTATTATTCTTATCCGTTATTATCAGCTTAAATCTTTCAATTTCAATACTATCCGATTGCACATAAAAAGTAAAAGGCTTGCGGGAATTTTGTATCTCATTGACGGCAATGTCTCCAAATTCGGATTCGGTATGAATAACATTCACGCTATTTTTCGTTGCTATTAATTTTACTCTTACACCATTCGCCTCCATTACCCCTTTGTTAAGTAATTTTATTGAAATATTAACATCTTTCTTTTGTGTTGCCCAGTTCATATTCTCAATTTCGAAAGAAACCAAACAAATATTTGGTGGATCCCCCATCTTGTTGATTCCAATTTCGTGAAAACTGCCATTAAGATTAATCTTTAATCTACCTGAATGATCACTTTGAATAACTCTCCGTGAAGTTATATTCCGTTTATGATCCACATCATTAATTATATACTGTTGGTTCTTTTCATATACAGGAGAGGTTGTGACAGATAAATTAACAAATGGCATTAATTCACCATCAGGCAGAAATTCCCTTACGGAGCATCTGAAACCTCTTTCATTTACATTTTCCAATATTGTAAATCCAGGTACATTACGGTCAGAACTAATATGGTATTCCCAAACAGAAAATTCGGGATAAACATCAATATGATGCCATTCTTGAGGTTTACCCGGAGGATTTTCAAAGGTTTCCAACAAAAATTCAAACATCTCATTAAGCCCGCAGGTGGAATGGGCTGCATTATAAATTTTGTATTCATAGTTATCCATTACCTGGGTCCATACTTTGTTCATATCCTGATGGTAACAGCGTATAAAATCCTTATTACCATAGTTGAGACGAACATTCATGCCATTGTAATTTTTATACATATCCAGATGGCGGTATTCAACCGGTGAATTTTTCGGGCCAATCCAAAATTCAGTAGATCCGCAGAAATTTCCTGCCGCCGAAACAAGATGCGGGTATTTTCCCCCAATCCAGAAGGTCATAAAGCCACCCATAGAGAGGCCGGAAACAGCCCTGTGATTCCTGTCAGCAATTGTGTTATAACTCGCATCTATATATTCAACAAGTTCAGGGAAATAGATCGGAAACTGACGATTGGTTTCTACCGGACTAACATTGTATGGGCGTAAATAATATTCATCATCCGGATTTCGGTTATAACCGTCAGGCTTAACTACAATAACATCATGACCGGCAACAAAATTTTCAATATTATCACCATTGTTGTCATCTCCTTTATCAAATCCCCCTCCCCTTGTACTTCCAAAATATCGTTGAGACCAACCATGAAAAAAATAGATTACCGGATATCTCTTTTGAGGATTGTCAAAATAGTCAGGGGGCAAAAATATCCGATAGTTTCTTGTCTCACCTAAAACATTGCTATAATGTCTCGCATCAATAATTATTACATTACCTGCATGCAGGCAACCTGTGTAGAAGATTAGCACTAATAAAAGAAAGGAGCGAAAAAATGATTTCATAATTCAGGTTTAGTTTATAATTGAACGTATCGAAATTTCAGAAATATTTATTGATTTACAACAAGTTATGTGTATGTAATAAAACTTATCTTATAAAAGACTAAGGTTTACCCTGTGAAATACTGCTCCGCAGTAGTGGCTCCGCCACTATTTCACAGGGCAAGGGCTAAGGTTTTTATGTCTTCATTTTGAACTTGTTCCTTTACCATTGTGTTTATTTTTTGAATTTAAAACATAAATTTTCTTTATTTCCTTTTTTTCCTGAGCCTTAGCCTTAGCCTCAGCCTTATTCTGTAACAGTTTCATTTGAATAGTATTAACTTTATTAATTACTTTGCAAAGCTATGAACGTATCCTGCAATTCACCTGGTTCCTCTTCTATCTCAAAATTCTGATGCCACCGGCTCCAGTCTGACCATTCTCCATTGGTACTCTTCTGGTGTACCCGGCAGAAATAAGTATTTTCTGAAGAAAGATCGGACTTCCCGTTTAGAGATCCGCAAAAACTACCATTACTTACATTAATCTCTACGTTTTCCTTTTTTCCCAATTCTTTTGATTTATATACAATATCGTCACCTTTACAATTGGTTGCAAGTTCTACCTCCCAGGCTGCAAGATCTTCAGGCCCTTGATAGGGAGTTTTATATAAAGTAGGATTTGATGGACAAACCACAGGTTCAATTGTTTTTGTAGAAACTATGAAATTATCATACCAACGACCTTGAGTTTTAATTGATCCGCCGTTCCAATAGGATTCCAAAAATACTGCATTAATACCATGATCAGTATAGCTGCCCCTGAAATTCAGATCTTCGCGCTCCGCCTCTAACCGGCCATCAATCCATAACCGGGCAAGCCCGTCGCTTTTTCCCGGTGTATTCAACTTTGCACGAGATTCCACAAGGACCCAATAACCTGATTCCCCGGTTGATGAAATTTGAAATTCAGATGATGGTTTATTCCCTAACCAGGTGAGATTGTCAAAGTCATTATACTTTGTCGTTATTACATTGCTGCTCTGACCATCAACCCCGCTGGCCGGATCCAGGGTAAGACTATTATTCTTTCCGCTCCAAACATGTGAAATCATAGCCTGTTGCCAATTGCCTGAAACGATACTTGTAGCTCTTGACATTTTCGCGGGTGCACCTTGCCAGCCGTATTCATGTTTTACATAAATTCGCCAGTAGATATCATTAAATTGTCGTCCCCTCTGAGCCACATTAATACTATTATCCGGGTCAGGAAAGTCACCAAATGCTAATTTGCGATTTCCTTCACCATTTATTGCACCCTGTTTAAAACCTGCCTTCATAGAACCACCTGAACCGCCAAAAGATTCATCAGGATCAATATCTCCACTTGATTC
The DNA here is from genome assembly GCA_030628785.1 of Bacteroidota bacterium. Lineage (GTDB taxonomy): Bacteria > Bacteroidota > Bacteroidia > Bacteroidales > VadinHA17 > CAZEWS01. The sequence continues at coordinate 4,527 of DAOVQI010000126.1, read as the reverse complement.
CATATAGTCATTTTCTCCGTTATTAAAGTCATCATACCAGATAACATTTGGGTTATTTTGATGAGGCTGAATTTCAGCCATTACAACAAAATCAATACGTGGTACATCAAGACTTTTTATATTTTCCTCCGGTACACCGGGTTTGCTATCGGTTTCACAACATGAGTTGAACATAATTCCTAAAACCAAAATAAATCCTGATAAACTGTTATACTTAGTCATAACTAATTGTATCGTAATTTACTCACTTCGTTCATGAGATCGCCTCGATAACCATCGGGGCTAAGTTCAATGTTTATGGCTTGATAATGGCTAATTTCATTATACTTTGCATTCTTCAGTCGGCAGTCGGCAATATGAAGACTGGGCTATTTATACTTTTCAGTGTTATAATTGTTTGATTGTTATTTACTTTTTTTTGGACTGAAGACTGTGGGACTGCCCACTATTAACTAATTATTTATGAAATCTGAAAATTAAGGTTTTTTATAATCAATTTTTGAAACTATGTTCTTATCTTTATTTTGATATTGATAAATTGAAAACATTTAGTAATGAAAAAGACATTTGTTTTTACTGCACTCGGAATTTTTGCTTTTATTCTTTCATCCTGTTCCGGAGATAAAACCGATCTCTATTATGAGATGTCCAAAATCGATGCACATGTACATATCCGGACTGCTGATCCGGCTATTATCCAGGCAGCCATGGCCGAAAATTTTAAATTCTTTACTATATGCACCCGTGCAAGCAGCCAGGAATACATTGACGAGCAATTGTACTTTGCCAAAAAGATGCATGAGCAATTCCCACAAGTTTTGTCATATGCCACCACTTTTTCCATGGAAAAATTCGAAGATCCCGGTTGGCAGGAAGAAGTGATCCGGAAGTTGAAAAAAGATTTTGAAGAGGGCGCTATTGCAATGAAGGTCTGGAAAGATATCGGTATGACCTTCCGTGACAGCCTGGGCAATTTTATTATGATCGATGATCCGCGCTTTGATCCCATATTCGATTTTGTCATTGAAAACAACATAACAGTTGTCGCCCATATCGGAGAACCAAGAAACTGCTGGTTACCATTCGACTCCATGACGGTCAACAATGACCGAAATTATTACAAAGAACATCCTCAATATCATATGTATCTGCATCCGGATTATCCATCGTATGAAGAACAAATTGCTTCAAGGGATAGTTTACTTGCCAAACATCCCGACCTGAGATTAGTGGGCGCTCATTTGGGCAGCCTGGAATGGAGCGTGGATGAGCTGGCCAAACGTCTGGACCTTTATCCAAACTTTGCCGTCGATATGGCTGCACGCGTTTGCCATTTTCAGGTACAGGACAGGCAAAAAGTATGCGATTTCATCATTAAATACCAGGACAGGCTCCTCTATGGTACCGATTTTGGTATTAGGGAAGACAGTGATCTGAAAAAAAGAAAAGCCTGGATGGAAAAAGAATGGCGGGCAGACTGGAGGTATTTTTCCACGGATGATGAAATGAGTTCTCCTAATGTCAATGGCTCCTTTAAAGGCTTGTATCTGGATGAAAAAGTGCTGAGAAAGATCTATTATGAGAATGCCATGAAATGGTATCCGGGCATACAATAAACTTACTCACCGGGTGACTCGGAGTCACCCGGTGAGTGGAAATTTTATAATATTCCTTTTAATTCAAGTAGTGAATTAATTTCATAGGTAGACTCTTCCCTGGATTTAGTGGCAGATAAATTTAAATATACCTTGTCGATCCAAAAATTCCTGGCTCCGATAATATTAACTTCCAAATTGTCACCTATCATAAGACTTTCCGATTTTTTGGCTTCCGACAGGTGCAGAGCATATGCGAATATGACACTTGAAGAGAAAACAGGACAATTGACTCTTTACACAAGTGGGTGGGATATGACCGGCCCAACGCTCAACGAAAATTATTCTGGATCGGGTTAAGTTCCTTTGAAGCATTAAAGTAAAACCGAACATGAAAGTCTGTGTTTCACTTTTTTTTGTTTTTTTATCATATTATGAAGAACTTGGCAGAAGAATATCTGCACGTACTGTTTTAAAAACTTTGTTAAATCATGGCTGAAAGAATATGTCCCGTTTTTATAGGTTATTTTTTGCTTAGTCCTTTTCGAAAAATTTCTCAAAACCCATATAAAATTCTAAATCGATTTCTGAAGCCTGGAATGAATGTGCTTGATTTTGGTTCTGCCATGGGATTTTTCAGCATCCCTATGGCTTATATGGTCAAGCCAGATGGTAGGGTGATCTGCGTCGATATTCAGGAAAAAATGCTTACGGTACTGCAAAAAAGAGCTAAAAGAGCAGGTGTTTCTAATCTCATTGAAACCCACATCTGTACTGATGATTCAGTAAAACTCGAAAAATATCATGGAAAAATAGACTTTATCCTTGCCTTTGCTGTAGCACATGAAGTTCCTAATCAAAATTTTATGTTTAGCGAGTTATATAAAGTCTTAAAACCAAAAGGCAAACTTCTTTTTGTTGAGCCGTCCGGACATATTTCCGAGATCGATTTTAAAAACTCTGTATCCATTGCTCTTAAGAATAATTTTGTAGAAGCAGAATTATTAAATATCCGTCGTAGTTATAGTATACTTTTTGAAAAATCGTAAAACTTTACCTGACCTGGATAAACCCCGTAGGTATTTCCAACGGGGTGAAAAGTTAAATAAAATATTTTCCTTCTGTAACATGTAATACAGCATCAACACAGAATGTTTGCTTGAATTATATAAAATGATTATGAGACTGCCGGCAGACAAGGTGCGGAGCCATCGTTACCAACTGCTTTGCCCTCTAAAGGAAAATAAGTTGAGATCTGCATCTCATTATTACTCCTTATTTTTTTGAAAAAGGATTCGGGATTTTTACCAAATCCTCTATTATCTTCCCGTTATGTTCGAATCGTGCAAGAGTATACACATTCCCATAAGGTCCTATGGCAATTGAATTTACATAGGTTGGCCTGGTACCATCCGAATAAAAAACAGGGCCATGATCAATATATTTCCGGTTTGGTATATTATAAGTTACCAGATGGAGGTTTTCTAATCCCTTTGCAGCGCCCATCGCGATGCGTTCCTTCCCTTTTAACCGTTGACCGTCGATGTATATCGGCCCCCCGGTGAGATAATACAGGGTCTGCTTATCCGGGCCAAGTTGAAATCCCAAATACCCGTAGCTGAATTGATCAAACATCCCACACTTCTTTGACGGCTCCGAGGTAATCCGGTCCACTATTTCAATTTCAGGCTTTCGGGGATCAAACCGGAATAAATACCCGGAATTTCCATGTACCCCATATGCAACTCCTTCAGGAGCATACCAGAGAATGCTCCGCCAGTTATATCCCATACTTCCCGGATCGGTGGGATCATATTCACCAAAATAATCAATTTTTAAATTAATATCCTCCACTTTATTAAGTGATTTTGAATCTGGGTGATACGTAAATATATCTCCCTCGGAAGTAGAGAAATACAGTACACCATCCCTATGGTCAACGAACATAGAGCGACACAAAACGCGATAATCATCTCCGGGGATTCCGGCTTCCCCGTTCGCCGAAATCTGCCCGAGATTTATCAGATTATCCTTGTCAACATCATAATGGATAAAATATCCCTTTGGCCAGGTGATGGCATAAATCTGTCCCCGTTCCCGGTCCATTGTCATGGTAACAACTCCTTCCCCTTCCGGCGCAATCGTCAAATCCTCAAAATCCCCGCTGTAAAGATCGTACAACAGGATATGTCCGCCCGGATAGAGCTTGTATCCATCAGGAGGGTTTTCCGGTAATCGTTCCATACCCTCAATTATTTCATAATACCCTACATGTGTCGAAAAATATAATTTGCCATTTCTTTCATAAAATCTGACATGGCTTTTGCCCTGAGGGATAGATTTCCTGTCTTTCTCGCCGCATATTTCCGTTAAGTCGGCCAGTAATTTGGTATTATCCGTGTCAGGGTCATAGACATAGACTTGCCCACCCTTATCGATGGATCCCGAAGAGAGGACATAATAGATTTTTCCATTGCTGGCAGTCGAAATAGCATTATACGTATCATGCGCCAGATCAAACCCGGAATAGTAATTTTTTGCTATCAGCGGATGATCAATCAGTTGGTATTGTAACATGAAATAATTTCTGTCTATTCTTCTCTTTAATTCTTCAGTCTGTGGGACTCCGGCCTGCTCTGCCAATCTTACTATTTCCTGAATAATCAGTATTTCAATATTTGATTTCCATGTGCCAGGCAATCCGTAAACCATTTGTGATGTTGCACCTTCATAACCTCCTTCCCCAAGTATGGTAGCAGAAGGAATATAAGACATCACATCGTTTGAATAACCTAAGACAAATATATCCTGACCGAAAATCTGTTTGAGTACAATGGAATATTCTATTACCACTTCACCTCCCAAACTCATAACCAGTTGATCACCAATCTGCCAAACCTGTAAAGGGCAGGGATACGACGTTATTACTGAT
>DAOVQI010000025.1 GCA_030628785.1 Bacteroidota bacterium | reverse complement strand
TTGGATTTTGAACTTTGGATTTTTTTAATCTCTACGGAATCACCCATATGATAAGGGAAATTTTTGAACTTAGCCCCGCCTGGGCGGGGCGATCTCATGATCCGCCAGCTGGCGGAGAGTAAATTCCGATACATTAAAATAGTGAGGTTATTTTCTCCCCAGCACTTCATAAACAAGGATTTTATCTTTTTTACCTTTTACATATAAAGGTTCCCAGGCTTTAGCGTTTACAACATCCTTTGTTTTCTGATAGATAGTATCACTAATTAAAACTGAATTTGGAAATTCCTTTGTTATCGATTCTATTCGTTTACCGGTATTGACTGTATCACCTGTAACAGAGTATCTAATTCTGTCTTCAGAACCAAGATTCCCTGCAATCACTTCTCCATAATTAATGCCGATTCCCATTTGAATTTCTCTCTCGAATTTTTTCTGATATTTTTCATTAAGTCTGGGCAAATTTTCCATCATTTTTATCCCGCAGAATACTGCATTAGCTTCATTATCAGGATATGATTCAGGGGCACCAAATGTTACAAAAATCTCATCTCCAACAAGCTGATTTACAGATCCGTTAAATTGTTTTACAATTCCTGTCATTGTTGCATAATAATCATTTAAAAATGAAACTACCTCTTTTGGAGATAATTCTTCACTCATAGGTGTAAAACCCCTGATATCGCAAAACAAAACGGCAATATTCCGTAGTTCGCCTTCAAATATTGATCCCTGGTTATTCTTTAATGTTTTTTCGATTACCTGCTCCGGTACATATTTAATGAATAATTTCAGGGTTTGCTCCTGTTCTTCAACCTTCTTTTTTAATTCAGTCATCAACTCTTTATTACTTACTTGTAATGCATATAATTGTCGTGCATTTTCAATAGTCATTCTTAACTCATTTTCATCCCATGGCTTGGTAATATACCTGAATACCCTTCCGCTATTAATAGCCTCTATGATAACCTCAATATCACTAAAACCTGTTAATATCATCCGGATCGAGTCCGGGTATTCGGGAATGATTTTTTCCAGGAATTGAATTCCTGTCATTTCAGGCATACGTTGGTCAGTGATAATAAGATTAATTTTGTCATTATGCATCATTTCAATTCCCTCTTTTCCGCTCTTCGCTGTAAAAATTTTATAATCCTTTCTAAATGTTGCTGCAAATGAAACAAGACAATGTTCTTCATCATCTACATAAAGAATTGAAAATTTTTTATGTGCCATGCTTTATTATTTTTTTTGAATTGATATAATGGTAAAGAAATTATGAATTTAGTGCCTTTGGTACTTAAATCTCAAAATATAACCCTTTCCCCCCTGGCCTTCATTTGAAATAAACAAATCACCACCCGGAGAAAAACAAATTCCTTCCGGTTGTATGAATAATTTACTGTCTAAATCTTTTACATCCAATACTTTACCACTCCTATCCAATACGATCAATAATTTACCAATGTTAGAAATGATATAAATCTCATCATGAATTGGATGAATGGCAATTCCAGACGGTTGAAAAATTATTTCATTCTCAATTAGACGTAATTTTTTAGCTATTTTAATTGAGAATTTTGTGAATAAACTGTAATCCTTATAGTTGTCAATTTTCTTCAAATCAATAAGATAATGAGGTTTTTTATTCAACTTTTTTTCTTCAAGATCAAAACTGTAGATAGACCTGTGCCCCTCAAAGGCGTTTTCTTTTTCGATAGATTGAGAACCTTTGCAAACAATTAATAAAGAATTTGTACCCGGATCAAAACATAAACCCTCAGTATCATTTTTCAACGAAAGTGGAGTTTTATATTTCTTTACTTTTCTATCCTTTTTGTTGAAGTTTTCAATTTCGTAAATTTCACCACAGTTCTTAAGTGCAAAAGCTGTCTTTCCAGCAATTGCTATACCTTCATAATCGCCACCTTTACCAAAATAATATTTCGATGTTATTTTTTTTTTCTCAAGGGTTAAAATATAAATAATAGCTTTTTCATCCTGAATACAGGCAATTTTATCTTTATCATAATACGACATACCTGAAATTTCTTGCAGGAAATCCGGTAATATATATTTTGTATCCGGATTGGCTAAATCATATGGGATTTTATGAAAAGAGTAGACAGGTAATGGACTTTCAACACTCTCAGAACCTTCCAGGGGATATTTGGAAGAATCTATATCCTTCCAAATAATTATTAAACATTCTTTATTACAATTACCGTTTAGAGGATAACTAAAAGATATCAAGGTCAAGAAAATTATTGAGTAACATAATTTTAAGACATTCGATAAGCTATATATGTAATATTTTCTTAAATTTATCATTAACATATGGCAGGTATCTGTAAACGCTTCAAAAAGAACATAGCTTCGCAAAGTAATTAAAAAGGTTAATACTATTCAAATGAAACTACTAAATTTGAATGATTGTGGAATAATCCGATTTAAAAAACGGGAAAACCAATCCGGAAATTAGAGAGTTAAACAGGTAACATCAAATAATTATTTGTCATGGTACACATTGACACAAATGAAGTAGAAGATTATATTAAGGAAGTTTTTAAGGAAAAAATTCCAGAATGTTTGACGTATCATAACATAATTCATACCGATTATGTTGTAAATCAGGCAAAACTTTTAGGAGAAAAATCAGGTCTTAATGAAGAGGAAATGAATATTCTAATCGTTGCAGCCTGGTTTCATGATAGCGGGTTTATAATTTCTTCGAATGGGCATGAAGACGAAAGTAAAAAAATTGCCCAAAAATTTCTTTCTTCCAAAGGAGTTGACAAAAATATAGTGGACAGGGTTTCAAGATGTATAGAAGCTACAAAGATCCCCCAAAAGCCAGGCGATGATATAATAGCCAAAGTTCTTTGTGATGCAGATATGTCTTATTTATCTGAAAAATTTTATCTTGAACGAACACTACTTCTGAGAAAAGAGTGGAATAATATTTCAAAGGGAAAAATCAGTAAAAAAACTTATTTCAAGGAAACAATTAAAATGTTCGAAAATCACCAATATCATACTGAATATGGTAAGAAAGTGTTGGCCATAGGAAAAGAAGAAAATTATAACTTATTGCATAAAATGCTAAGAAAGGAGGAAAAGAGATTCAGGAATAAGTTGAAGAAGCTTAAAGTTGAGAATGAAAAGCTTTCGAAGAAATTAAGTCAGGAAAAAATTCCGGCCAGGGGTATAGAATCTATGTTCCGTCTTACTGCCAGGAATCAAATTAATCTAAGCTCTATTGCTGATAATAAAGCAAATATTTTGATATCAATCAATACAATAGTATTAACAGTCCTGGTAACAATAGGTGTTGGAAAAATAGTTGAATATCCAAACATAACTATCCCTGGAATAATATTTATAGCCACTTGTTTACTAACAATCATTTTTGCAATACTGTCTACACGGCCTAAAATTTCTTCCGGGAAATTTACCAAAGAGGATATTCATAATAAAAAAGTTAATCTGTTATTTTTTGGTAATTTTTATAATATGAAACTGGATGAGTATGATTGGGCTGTAAAGGAGATGATGAAAGATTACAATTACTTGTATAGTAATATGATTAAAGATCAATACAGTCTTGGTAAGGTAATAAGTAAAAAATATAGGTTGTTACGAATTGCCTATACAATTTTTATGCTCGGATTAATTTTATCCACAATTTCATTTGTTATAATTGTACTAGCCATTCCTACTTAAAAACACATCCAAACAAAATATTTATCTGCCAAAATCCCCTTCCTGCACCCCAATTGCAACATTTCTGTTAAACACTGGGATATATCTATTAGATTTTAGCCTTCCTGATGTCGTACCTTTATATAAGAATTCTGATCAAAATTTAATCAAAAATCAGGAGGACGAAAAAATGAAAGCACAGGTAGTTGAAAAAAACGGTTTCCCCAGGCCTCTTGGAATATTATTGATCCTGATTATATTGAGTATTTTATGTTTCCCGGTTGCTATTTTCTCTCAGTATTCAGACCAGGATTCAGAATATTGTGATAAAGAAGAGGTTTTAGAAGTCAATCGTCCTGAACTATTCAGTAACGATGAGATAATGAGTGTTACCATTGCAACCGATCTTAATACACTGGTTTGTGATATTGGAGATACCACAGAATATCATAAGGCGATCCTTTCCTATATACTACCAGGTGAAGATACCGTTTCACTTAATGTAAGTATTAAAACGAGAGGGAATTTCAGGAAAGACAGAAATAACTGTGATTTTCCTCCACTTTGTATTAAGTTTTCCAAAAAGGAAGTAAAAAATACAATTTTTGAAGGTCAGGACAAGATAAAGCTGGTAACACACTGCAGAACCGGAGAATCTGAATACGAACAATTCCTGTTCCAGGAATATCTGATTTATAAATTATATAATCTGCTAACTCCGTACAGTTTCCGGGTACGCTTGCTGGATGTAAATTATGTTGACATATGGGATCCCAGGCATTCTGTTAACAGTTATGCATTCATGATTGAGCGGCCGAAACATATGGCCAGCCGGAATGGGGGGGAGATCAGGAATGTAATAAACCTTTCATCAGAAGAAGTAGAGTTGCATAATTATACCCTTCTCTCTTTATTCCAGTATATGATTATTAATAATGACTGGTCAGTTACTTTACTACATAATGTTAAATTGATATCCATCGATACGGCTATGCCATCCATTCCTGTGCCGTATGATTTTGACTGGGCGGGCATTGTGAATGCTCCTTACCGGTTTTCAGCCGATTCGGAAAAGGATTTTATGACTGACCGGGATTTCAAGGGTAAATGTGAAACGCTGGATGAATTAAGCTTTTTCTTAAATTATATGAAGTCGAAAAGCCGGGAAATTTATGATCTTTACATGAATTCCGGACTTCTCAACAGAAAACATGAAGCCATTACGTTACAGGTGTTAAATGATTTTTATAATATCATCAATCATCCGGAATCCTATAAGGATGAATTCCTGGATACTGGTGATTCGAAATAGGTTTTGAAAATACTCACCCTTTCTTAAACCGCTTGAAAATCTCTTTCAACGCTAACGCTCCGTTCGGGATGACATGGATGAAGATAGTCATCCAGTCGCCAGTCACCAGATGGACAGTGAAGTGAATAACAACTTAATGACCCCGTGAAATAGTGGCGGAGCCACTGCTGCGAAGCAGCATTTCATAGGGGACAAAGATAAAAGTAAAACAACCAAATAACTACCTAATTACCACTTAATATCTACTGAATGAACCGAGGAGCATAGCGACGAGCTAATGACTACCTAATGACTGCTACTAAACCCCACCTTTCCATTAAAGATACTTCCAAACCAAAGATTTATCTGCCAAATTCCATCCCCTGCACCCAATTGCAACATATGTGTTAATCATTGGGAAATATGTATTAGATTTTGGCCCCTTTCATATCGTACTTTTACATACGGATAGGGGCAACTAATAAACTACCCTCTATCGGCAATCTTTTCATAGGGCTAAAGGAGCTGAACGTCGATATATAACGTTTGGCTCCTTTAATTTGGAGGGTAAGAGATATTACATTTAATTTTCCTTCAATAACAAGCCTGGTCGGGGTTATGAAGGGATTTCAAAGTCATTAGTATTAAAAATTTTCGTCAAAAAACAACAGAAAAACTTGGCATCCAGTTTTTTAGGTTGTATATTTGTATACCTTACAACAATTAAACCAAGGATAACAAATATGTTAGTTTTGGCAGCATATCTGTTAAACCAGGTACCACAATATATATCTCATTTTTATTAATTATTAATAAACTAAAAAGGGAATAATTATGGCAAGAATTGTAATTAGAGAAGGAATCAGACTTAGAGCTAATGCAGGTAGTAAACAACTGATGCATCCTAGCCAAATAGCTGATATAAAAAGTAGAATTAGGGAGGCAGTAGATAGAATTTTAGATGATACTGAATATGAGCTAATACCAAAAAATCCTCCCGGCTATGGTGTAGAGGAAGATACAGATCCGGGTGGCGGAACTTAGATAATATCTTGATATATTATAGTAAAAGGACAAGATTCAGGATCTTTGTTTATCACGATCAGGTTTTTTGTAAGCAAAGGAAAGATTATTTCTTACAAGAACTTTATTTGCTAATATTCAAATAATCAGATCTGTTGTGGAATTAATTTACCTTGTTAGGGGTAATTTATGCATGTGATTTTTATAAACACTCAAATAAAAAAATTGTAACTAATCAACCGCAGTAAAAATTTCATCTTATTAGCGTAATGTAGACAATTATCTTATTAAATCGATAAATAAATCATACTAATTTCAAATGCCACTAAGTCACCAAGACACAAAGAAAAACACTAAGATTTTCTCTTTGTGAAACTTAGAGACTTAGCCTGCCCCGTAAGGAAGAATGACTGTACTGGGGTATCTTTGTGGCAAATAGAAACTTAAAGTCTGATTAGTTGTAAAAAATTGAGCTTTAACACCATTCTCAAATACATGGATTAGCTTCGCTGAGCTCATCCCTGCGGTCTTCGGTTCTGGGTCTTCTCCGCCAACTGGCGGATTCACCCGTGCCAAAGGCATCACTATGTGAGAATGATGTAAGTAAATACACTTAACCGCACAACACAATATATAATCCTTTTTCTGGGTAGAAACAGAATTTTCTCTACTCTCAAGATATCCTGTTGGTTACCAGAACATTAACTATGGTTAAAAAAAAAATAACTGGTAATTCTCAGACAATTAGAAAAAATAAAATTCCACAGGGAATCGATATTCTTTTAATACCACCCATTTCAAATCCTATCTATACTCACTATATTGAAAAGTTTATGCCCCTTGGATTGTTGGCTCTTGCCGCCAGTCTTCGTTTAAATAATTATAGTGTTCAGATTTACCAACCCTGGAAAAGACTTTTAAACCAGAATAATTATCAACAAGTTGCCCTGGATATTTTACATATCCATCCAAAAATCATAGGTTTCTCTACCTGGTGTATTTCTTATCCCACATCCTTAAAGCTTGCTCAAACCTTAAAATCCCTGAAGCCCGAAATTCCTATTGTATTTGGTGGGCCACAGGCATCTATACTCGACAGGGAAACACTTTCTCAATACTCCTGTGTAGACTATATTTTACGTGGAGAAGCGGATAATAGTATTGTTGATCTCGTTGGAAATTTAATTAATGGTATAAATTCAAAAGATCTTAAAGAGATACCGGGTCTGACATACCGTATTCCATCCAGGAATAAGATCAAACGAAATGAAGATACCGGCTACATTGCCGACATGGATACCCTGCCCATACCTGCTTATGATCTGATACCTCTTAGCAAGGTTATAAAGCTGGATGTTGGACGTGGTTGTCCTTTTAAATGTACCTTCTGTACCACAAGTAGTTACTTTTCGAAATCTTACCGGGTAAAATCAGTATCGCGAATAATCAGAGAAATGAATTATTGTTTTAAAAAAAACGGAATTACCTCTTTTGGTTTTGCACATGATATGTTTACCCTGAATAAAAAGTTTGTTTTTGATTTATGCGAATCCCTGAAGCAGCATTATAGAAATATTGGACAAAAATACATCTGGTCATGCTCTGCCCGTCCTGATTGTGTTACGGATGAATTACTTAAAGAGATGAAGGAAGCCGGTTGTACTGATATATTTTTTGGTATTGAAAGCGGATCAGATCGTATCCAAAAGAAAATTAAAAAGAATTTAAAATTGCCTGATACTTATAAAGTTGCAGAAACATGTTCCAAGTTAGGAATTCGTATGGTTGCATCATTTATGGCAGGTTTCCCCGGGGAAACCAGAGAAGACCTTAATGATACAATTAAAGCAATACTTGAAATAAGTGTCAGGGGTGCAAAACCACAGATGTCCCTCTTATCTTTCCTCCCAGATACACCTTTACATAAAGCCTGTAAGGATAAACTGAAATATGATGGAAGATATTCAGATTTCTCCGCTTATATTTATAGTGAGGACGAACAAAAGATGATCAAAAACAATCCCACTCTTTTTAGTTCTTTCTATTACCTTCCTCTTGAAGCAGCCACCAGGGATAATTTATTATCGTTAAGCAGAATGGTGAATGATTTGCGGGATTTTCCCAATACCATTAATATGATCGCCGATTATTTGAAAAAAGATGTTAAAAAAGTTTCCTTCTTTGAGATATTGGAAGATCAAATACAAAAGTACAGGAAGGATAAAAAATCAGGTTATCCTGAACTTTTTTGCCTGGTTGAGGGATTATGTGACTACATAGCTTTCCTCGAAGAAAAAGGATTACCGGTTTACGTCAGGGATATTCTTCTTATGGAAGCTGTTAAAAAATCAGTGCGAACAAAATTTATCTGGAAACAAATAAATAAACCGGGAAATGGGTCTACTGGTAAGTCCTATGATAAGATAGATACAAAAGATCATCTTGTCTCAACGGGAAATTGGGGATTAATTTCTACCAATTACAAAATTTCCAGCATCCTTGCCAAACATAAAGAAGGTAATCTATCAGGAGCCAGATTACACTATGGAAAATTTAAGTACCTTGTAGCAGCCTGTTCAGAAAAAAAATCAATATTTATTAAGCTTAATGAAAAACAAAACAAGGTAATGGAAAAACTTGGGAATATGAGCATTGTTGATTTTATTAATATTGGCAGGAAATTTATGGACGATAGAGAGATACGGAAATTTTTACGAAAACTGGTCAGGATGGGTGTTATTGAGGTTGAAAGCAATAAATCGGAGTAAATTCTTATTCTGTCTTCAATTAAATAGATAATAATTTAGTATCAGGTAATTTTTATAACTAATTTTAACTAAACAAAGACAAAGGAAAATTATTAGTGAAAATTCCTTTAGGCATTTTAAATTTTCAATTATTATGCAAAAACAACTTTTCATAATAATTATTCACTGTATATTCTTCATCGCTAATTGTGCATTGGTTGGTGCACAATCAAAAATTGATAGCCTGAAAAATGTACTTAAAATTGCCAAGGATACAAATAAAGTGATCATTTTAAACAATCTTGCCATTGAATACAGGGAAGTTAACACTGATACTGCAATGAAATATGCGACTGAAGGATTAGATCTGGGTAAAAAGATAGGTTTTTATCGACAAATTGCCAAATCGTATCATAATATTGGGATTATATATAGGGAGCAAGGTAAGTATATCAAGGCATTAGAATATTTTGAGAAAAGTAATGAGATATTCAAAGAATTGAATTATAAACCAGGTATTGCTGGTTACTTAAATAGTAAGGGAATCTTATACAGTAGACTGGGGCAAATCGATAAAGCATTAAATTTTTATATAAGAAGTTTGAATATTTATGATGAAATTGGAGAAAAACAGGAAATTGCCGACCTATCAAATAATATTGGTACAATATATCAGAAAAAGGAAATATTGGATACTGCCTTAATTTATTATAATATAAGTTTATTAATGAATAAAGAATTAGGCAATATTTCCTCAATTGGTAACTGTTATATTAATATTGGAGAGATTTATGAAAATCAGGAAAAATATGACAGCGCAGAATATTTGTATTTCGAATCTTTTAAAATATTTGAGAAATTAGAAAATAAAAGAGGATTAGTTAATTCCAATTTTTATATTGGGAAATATTATAATTCCATTTTTGAATATCAAAAAGCTCTTCCCTATTTGATAATTGCCTTTGATAATGCCCGGGAAGTTGGCACGATCGAACAAGTTAGAAATGTGGCAAAAGAACTTGGTGAATCCTATGGACAATTAGGACAATTTAAACAAGCTTATTACTACCAAGCGTTATTTGATAGTATAGATCACAGCCTTAATGTGGCTGAAATGGAGAAGAATATTACGTTAGCAGAAATATATTATGAAATTGAAAAACAAAATGAAATAAGGGATTTGAATCTTAAACGTCAGAAACTTATCGGTAACTTTTCTATGATTGCTTTTGGATTAGCTTTAGTGCTGGCATTTGTAATATTCCGGAATTACAGGATAAAAAATAAAGCCAACAAATTACTCGCCGAAATGGATCAGTTGAAATCGAGACTTTTTTCCAATATTTCCCATGAATTTCGTACTCCTCTTACCTTAATTCTTGGGCCTATCGAGGAAATGCTTTCTGCTGAAAAGGATAAAAAGCCAACCAGGAAAGCAGTTAAAATGATGCGGCGTAATGCCAACCGGTTGCTGAACCTGGTGAACCAAATGCTGAATTTGTCAAAACTGGATGCGGGAAGTCTTAAATTAGAACTGGTCGAAAAAGATATTGTTAGATTTTTACGTGTTAGTATCCTCTCTTTCGCCTCCCTGGCTGAGAAAAAAAAGATAAATTTCATTCATAAATTCCCGGATGAAAAACTTACTACCTGGTATGATCCGGATAAGCTTGAAAAGATACTAGATAACCTGCTTTCCAATGCCTTCAAATTTACTCCCAAGGGAGGGGAGGTGAAATGTGAAGTTAAATTACCTGGTCCTGAAATGAACCTTGTTGAAATTTTAGTTAAGGATACAGGTAAAGGAATTCCTGCTGATCAGCTGGATAAGGTTTTTGATCGCTTTCACCAGGTGAAAGGATCGTATGAACAGGAAAGTGTGGGTACCGGTATAGGTCTTTCCCTTACGAAGGAATTGGTTAACCTTCTTCATGGTGATATTAAGGTAGAAAGTGAATTAAGTAAGGGCACTACCTTTATTGTACGGTTACCTGTTGGTAAAGAACATTTGAAGGAATCGGAATATACTATTCAAAAGAGAGAGAAAATTCCTAAACCTGCAATACAAGCAGATTTAGAAGTTGTAACGGAAGGGGAAGAGAGTGCTGAAGACCTATATCAGGAAACAAAGCCTGAAGAAGAATTCCCCCTGGTTCTTACCGTTGAAGATCATGCAGATATCCGGGTCCATATCAGGGAACATCTGGAAGATAGTTTCTGCATCATGGAAGCAGAAGATGGTGTTATGGGTCTTGATAAAGCGGTTGAAAATATCCCCGATCTGATAATTACCGACCTGATGATGCCTAAAATGGATGGGGTTGAAATGTGTAAAAAATTGAAGACCGATGAAAGGACCAGTCATATTCCGGTGATCATGCTTACGGCTAAAGCCAGTGTTGAAGACAGGGTGGAGGGACTGGAAACGGGTGCAGATGCCTATGTCACCAAACCCTTTAATATCAAAGAACTTGAAGTAAGAGTAAGGAAATTAATTGAACAGCGGAAAAAATTACGGGAACGGTTTAGCCGTGAAATCACTCTTGAACCAAAAGATATTGCTATTACTTCTGCCGATGAAAAATTCCTTCAACGGGCCATGGCTATAGTTGAAGACCATATGGCGGATTTTGAATTCGAGGTGAGAAAATTCCAGGATGAGATAGGCATGAGCAGGATGCAGCTTTTCCGCAAATTAAAAGCCCTTACGGATCAAACACCCAGTGAATTCATACGTACACTACGCCTGAAACGTGCAGCAAAGTTGATTGAACAAAAATTTGGGAATATTGCGCAAATTACCTTTGAAGTGGGATTTAATAACCTTTCTTATTTTGCGAAGTGCTTTAAAGAATTGTATGGAGTTACGCCTTCGGAATATGGGAAACAGGGGTAGCAGTAGCAGGAACCAGTCGCCAGTCTCCCCGCCCGTACCGGACGGTACCTGCCCGAAAGAATGAATTCTTTCATTCAGGCGGGCGTTCGGGCGGGCAGTCTCCAGTCTTCAGATGACAGCGAAGCGAATTACCACCTAATGACGCTCGCGTCAGCGAGCAAATTAGGCGAGGAGCATAGCGACGAGCTAATGACTCCCTAATGACTGCTACTAAACCCCACCTTTTCATTAAAGAAACTTCCAAACCAAATATTTATCTGCCAAATTCCACCTCTTGCTCCAAATTGCTACATATCTGTTAATCATTGGGAATTATCTGTTAGATTTTGGCCTTTCTGATGTCGTACCTTTATACTAGAAAAATTGATAAAAGTATAACTAATTATAGGAGGACTTAAAAATGAAAGCACAGGTAATTGAAAAAAACGGATTTCCCAAACCATTGGGAATTATTTTGATAATTATAGCGATAAGCTTAATTTGTTTTGCACAATGTTTATTTGCTCAGGCGGCTGATGCTCAAACCACCGGAGTGAAATTTGATTTTCTCAGTGTTGATGAAGAGCCGGAAATTCCGGTTGAGGACTGGATGATCGATAACAGTTATTGGAATAAAGGAAACACTTCTTACTTTCTGGTTGATGAGTCAGAACCGGAAATCGCTATTGAATACTGGATGACTGATTTTTCAGCAACCGAAAATGACCTGACTAATAAGGATCCTGAGATTAAAATTGAGGATTGGATGTACAATGATACCTTTTGGCTGGTTTCAGAGAGTACCTATTATGCCTTGAATGAAGGCCAGGAAGAAGAAATAAAGATTGAAGAATGGATGTATGAGGAATATTACTGGAAGAAAGATGTTACGCTGGCACAGGCGATAGATTCTAAGTAATCTAAAAATAAAACAACTAAGTCCTGGTTTTTCATTTAAGTTATCTAATATATTGCAGGCGATCAGCAATGATCGCCTTTTTTTTAAATTCCAATCTCGAAAGCTTTCGGGACAAATCACAAATATTAACCGAACGAAGTGAGCTCATGAACACCTTTTAAAATCCAATTTTCAATGCGCAAAAAAAATCACTTCATACGTTTGTAAGTGCTTTCTGGGCGAATCTAATGGTTTCAAAAAATAACCGCAAAAGCCGCAAAGTACGTAAAAAAAGGAATTATAGAGTTTGCATTTTTAGCCAGCATCTGGTTGCTGATAAGGCGATTATTGTATGTTTGAATAATCGCCTTTATTTTATTTTCAAGGCTGAATTGAACTGCCGGAACCTTCCCAAGCAGGTTGTTTTGAAGAAGACTATCTGTCTCAGTATTGAATAATGAAACGCTCCCGGAACCATCAAAAAACAAACAATAATCTTGCTGTATCAGATGGTATAATCCGTTGGTATAATTGATTACAAAATGATCAGAGGTTTTATTAAAAACCGGATAACCAAAGCTGAAAAACGGTTCATCATAATTAAGGTAGTTCATTACCGAGGGCAGGATATCGCAATGCTGGATAAGGGTTTGATCGGTACCTATGAGACTGGAATCGGAAGGATGAAAAAAGAAAATGGGGATGGCGTATTGCCCGACCTTGTTCTGGTAGTAAGGTAAACTTGCCAGAGCTGTATGATCAGCGGTTATTACAAACAGTGTATTTGAATACCAGGGCATAACAGATGCAGTTTCGAAAAACTTTTTTAAAGCATAATCCGTATATTGAATGACTTCATGGATATTTAGCTCTCCCTTCTGGAATTTACCTTTGTATTTATCAGGAACATTATAGGGATGGTGAGAGGAAAGGGTAAACAGGGTGCTGAAGAACGGTTGCCGGAATGAATTTAATTTTATAGCAAAATACTGGAGAAATTCCTCATCATAAATACCCCAGTTCCCGTCATAATCTGCTTCGTTATTGTATTCATTTCTCCCATAATATTCATCAATTCCAGCAATATTGGCAAAATTATCAAATCCCATGGTCCCGTTTGATCCACCGTGGAAAAAGGAAGTGGAATAGCCTTTCTTTTCTAATAAATTGGCTAAACTGGTTACCGAGTTTGTTGAATAGCTGGAGGAAATATATGAATCATTCATTAATGTAGGCAGGGAGGCAATAATGGATGGCATTGCTTCAATCGACCTTTTGCCGTTTGCAAAGGAATTTGGAAATACAAGACTATGGGAGATCAGAGAATCGAGAAAAGGTGTATATCCCTTATATGGGTTATATGAACCAATATATTCCCTTGAAAAACTCTCGAGTATAATAATAACTACGTTCTGATAACTGAAATCCTTTTCTGTTTCAAACCGGTGAACCGGATCATAGAGGTTTTTAATTTCTTCTTCAGGAAAATAATTTTTTAGCTGGAGATCCGATTTATTGATGGTTTTTAGAAAAGTGAACGGAGTATTCAAAACGAGTGTGGTGAATTGGGTTTTAGTATACCTGGCTGCATCAATGATTCGATAGGGTTTAAGCCGGATACCCCTGAAACCAACAAGAAAAATTCCCAGAAGCAAAACAGACAAGACACCCTGGAGAATATACCCAAATGGTTTAATTGACTGGATCGTAATATTTTGTTTTTGTGCCGAATAGATAAACCATGTAGCCGTCATCAGGAGGATCCATCCCAGGAGAAGGTGCCAGAAATCCTTGATAAATTGTGGTAGCAGGTTGATGGTATCATTGCTGAGAAATACATATTTAAGGATATCGGCAGTGATTCGCTTGTTGGTGAATTTAAAATATTCACAGTCGATGAAATTTCCTGCAAGAATAAATGTGTTGACGGTCAGGAAAATTATTTTCAAAGCAAGCTGGTAATTCTTGTGGTACTTATAGTTTCCGGGAAGCAGGTGCAACAGGATAAATAGTGAATTGAATCCTATTATGGCAGAAACATCGAATTGAATCCCAAAGAAAAATAGTTTAAGGGTTTCCCATGTACCAAGAGATGAAAAGTAACTGTAATTCAGTATCCAAAATAATAAACGGGTTACCAGGAACAGTATAAGTACCAGGAATAGCCTTTGAAAAAGAAGGAAAAGGTTGGAGAAATAACTTTTCATTAGTGCCGGAAAAATAAGCTTCAGAATGCACAAAAGTAAAATATTTTTTTTAGGAACTATTCTCCGAAGGAGTCCTTGGGGTAGTTTTATAGAGTTCCTTTTTTATATTCAGTATTTGTTATAGGTTATTAGTTATACGTTATAAGTTGTTTATACAGGGCCTATAGCATAATAATTTAGGTTCATCAGAGAAATGCATAGTTATAAAAGCAAATGCATTATAATTTGAAGATGAGAATAATTAATTGATAAATAGCATAACTTTAATTACTTGAAAAAGAACACCATCGGTGTTCGATTATTGTAGAAGAAGACCAATTAATAGAAGCACCGGCAACTCCATCGGAGTTGGATTATTATTAAAAAATTCTATGACAATTGTTATGAAATCAGGAACATACACACAGTTCTATTATATTCAACTAATTTTTGCAGTTAAATACAGAGAAGCACTCACTCATCCAAAATTTCAGGATGAAGTATATAAATACATGTTAGGAATTATCAATAGTATGGGACATAAAGCATTAGCAGTTAATGGAATGCCTGATCATATTCATGCTT
>DAOVQI010000240.1 GCA_030628785.1 Bacteroidota bacterium | reverse complement strand
CACTATCGCAGATGTGGCTAAAGAAATTAATGCCAACCTGGTAATCATGGGGACTCATGGTCTGAAAGGAATGCAAAAATTAACGGGCAGTTGGGCGCTTAAAGTGATTACAGGCTCACCTGTACCCTTTGTGATTGTTCAGGAGAAACCCCGGCACAAAAGATTTGAAAAGGTTGTTTTTCCTATCGATTTCAGGAGAGAAAACAAAGAAAAAAATCACTGGGTAAATTACTTATATAATTACTACAAGGCGAAATTCTATATTATCATACAAGAGGTAAAAGACAAAACCTTTAAAAACAGGGTCAAGGCAAACTTATCCTTTGCCAAAAAATTCTTTGATGGAAAAGGTGTAGATTACGAAGTTTTTACTACGCCAGGTAAAACAAAATTCTGGAAAGAAACGATCGATTATGCTCAGAACATTGAAGCTGACCTTATCCTTATCATGACCACCAGAGATATTAATGTTACCGATTATATTCTTGGTGCCGATGAACAAAAAATCATTGCTAACAGTGCGAAAATACCTGTAATGTGTATAAATCCAAGAGCTGACTTGCATCAATTTGGCGGATTTTCAGCAACGGGTGGTTAAAATTCAGGATATCATTTATTCATAATGAAACAAGGATCCTAAAAATCCTTGTTTTTTTTTCTCATAAAGCATGAAGCTAATATTTGCCACAAACAATAAAAATAAATTAAAGGAGATTAAGGATGTGCTTGGACCCGATTTTCAATTATTTAGCCTGGATGATATCGGATATCAACCGGAAATCCCAGAAAATCATAAAACATTGGAAGGCAATGCGACCGAAAAGGCTCGCTGCATCTACATGAAATATAAAATTGATACATTTGCTGATGATACAGGATTGGAAATTGATGTACTTAATGGTGAACCAGGAGTGTTCTCGGCCCGGTATGCCGGAAAAGAAAAAAACTCCAATGCCAATATGGATAAGGTGTTGAAGAAGCTTCATGGTGTTAGAAACCGAAATGCTCAGTTTCGAACAGTCATCTCACTTATATACAGGGGAAAGGAAATCCTTTTCGAAGGTATTGTCAAAGGAAACATCCTCGAAAGAAAACACGGAAATTCGGGGTTTGGATATGATCCAATATTTCAACCCTATGGATTCAAAAAAACATTTGCAGAAATGAGTCTCGAAGAAAAAAACAGAATCTCCCACCGGGCTATAGCAATAAAAAAGTTAGTTCATTATTTGGTCCAAATTCAACATAAAAGTGTAATGCATAAAAACTAAAAACCCATAATTTGAGTTTTTAAAATGTTAATCATATTCCACCAAAAAGAATTCCAGTATTTTAAGGGAATGAGACAGAAAATAAGTGGTTTTACTATTTATCTGCTTTTTTTAAGCCTTCCGAACCTGCTTCACGCGCAAATTGCTCTGACAGAGTGGAGGAGCCATTTACCCTATTCCCATGGAATAAAATTAACTGCCACACCCGATAAAATCTTTTGTGCTACAGAAAGTGCTGTTTTTTCTTACAATAAAAATGATAACAGTATCGAAAAATTTTCAAAGATTTCAGGATTGTCAGATGTTGGAATAAGTACAATCGAATATTCTCATGAAAATCAGGTTTTATTGATCGCATATACAAATACTAATATCGACCTGATCGAGAATAATACAATTCATAACCTATCTGATATTAAACGAAAACCGATTTCTGGATTAAAAAAAATAAACGATATAGTATTTATAAATCGGTTCGCCTATCTATCCTGTGGATTTGGGATTGTTGTTATTAATCTTGAAAAGAAAGAAATAAAAGAAACCTATTACATTGGTGAAAACGGAACTCAAATCGAAGTTCATGAATTGGCTTTTGATGGCACATATTTATATGCAGCTACTGAACATGGAATTTATAAAGCCAACATCAACAATCCAAATCTGATCTTTTATTCTTCCTGGATCCTAATGACCGACCTCCCAAATTATAAAAATAATTTTAATGCAATCACAATTTTCAACAGTAAGTTAATTGTAAATCGTTCAGATCAAAATTCTAATACAGATACACTCTTTGTATATGACGGGTCAAATTGGTCTGCTTTTGATACCCGCCAAGGAATTCAAAATTACTCTATTAACTCCTCTACAAATAGACTCATCATTACAAGCGACTCCCTCATACGGATATACAATAAAAATCTGGAACAAATAAACAAGATAAATAATTATGGATGGTCAATCCCCCATGCCCGTTGCGCACTTCTGGATCAAACTAATACCCTATGGATAGCTGATTTTGAAGCTGGAATAATCAAAACTTCAGACTATGTTAACTTTGTCAGTTTTTTTCCAAACGGACCTTATAATACCGACGTGTTTTCAATCTCTATTGAGGGGGGAAATTTAGTGCTTGCTGGAGGGGGATTAGACGGAGCCTGGAACAACATCTATAAACCCGGTGAACTTTTTACTTTCGAGAATGAACAATGGAATAGTATTATTGATTATTCTATTCGTGATGTTGTCAAGGTTTTGGTTGATCCGACAAATCCAAATGTTTTTTATGCTGCAACCTGGGGATATGGAATTTTACAGTATGAAAATGGTAAGCCTTTAAATCATTTTGATGATTCAAATTCAACTCTTGAGAGCATAATTGCAGGTGAGGATTTTATTAGAGTTGGTGGACTTGCATTTGATTCCAAGCATAATCTTTGGGTAACTAATTCTGGAGTTGGAAGTCCAATATCTGTAAAAAAATATGATGGCTCCTGGGAAAAATTTCCCTATGGAAGTATTGTTAATGCTCCCACAATTAGTGACATCATTGTTACGCGCAACGAGCATAAGTGGATCGTTCTTCCAAGAGGATATGGCCTATTTGTTTTTGACAATAATGGCACCTTTGATGATACAACAGACGACCGTATAAATAAATTTTCCATAGTTGACCAGGATGGTAAAACATTTAATAACATATTTTCCATTGCCGAAGATCTTGAAGGGAATATTTGGGTTGGGACGAACGAGGGACCGGTTATATATTACAATCCGGAGAATGTTTTCTCAGGGCAAAATTTCTTTGCGCACCGGATCAAAATCCCGAGGGAAGATGGCAGTGGATTAGCCGATTATATGCTGGGCACCGAAACTATAACCGCCATTGCTGTTGACGGGGCAAACCGTAAATGGATAGGTGCCAAAAATGCCGGCGTTTTCCTTCTTTCGCCTGATGGCACCAAACAAATTTATAGCTTCAACGAAAATAATAGTCCTCTCCTTTCAAATAATATAACATCTATTGCAATTGATCATCAATCCGGCGAAGTGTTTTTCGGAACCGATAAAGGTATAATATCTTACAGGAGCACGGCGACACAAGGATCAAATGAATTCAACAAAGTGTTTGTTTTTCCTAACCCCGTTAGAGAAGATTACGATGGACCAATTACCATTACAGGCCTGGTTTCCGATGCAGAAGTAAAGATTACGGATATTAGTGGGAATATTGTTTATGAAACAAGAGCCTTGGGAGGACAAGCGATATGGGATGGACGGAATTTTTCAGGTGCACGGGTACAAACCGGAGTATACTTGATTTTCTGCACCAATGAAGATGGTTCCAAAACCCACGTTACAAAGCTCTTATTCATCCATTAATCAATCTTCTGTAATTAATTCGGAAATTCGTTCAATCTGTTTTTGCTTATTTACTTCCCTCAGGCTCCGTGCAGTTTTTGTAAAATACTGATGACCGGAGATAAACTTAACCTGCAACTTGTTCCAGTCATTTAACTTGCCAATTTTGTTTTGCTCCTTCAGTTCTTCGTATAGTGTATTTGACACGGGAATAAAATCACTTCGTCCTAAATAATCAAGATCGGAATCACAGATTATTGACTCCAATAAATTTTTCGGTTTTGGTGGCATCTGAGTGGACATAATGATCTCACAAATTCTATCAATTTGCTCCTGGGTATAATTATACTTAGGTAACATCTCCCTGGCCAACACAGTTCCATGATACTCATGATTATCATATTCAATGGTATGACCCGCATCATGGAATAGTCCTGCTGTTTTTAATATTAAGATCTCTTCATCAGTACACCCCTCTGCCCAACCAATCAATTCTACTTCTGTAACTACATCAACAGTATGCTTAACGTTATGATAAAACAAATAATCCGGAAGTTCTTTTTCCAGCTTATCCAGTATTATTTCCTGAATATCAGTAAATTGTATCAGGCCAAATTTTATTGTAAATGCGCTGTCAGGCTTTACCCCTTTCCCGTCAACGGATAATTCCGGTTTAAGGCCTTTTACGACATACATTTCCAGATCACCTTTATATTTGACCGGCATTTTTCCATAATACTCACACACAAAGAACTCCTTAATCAATTCATAGGTCATAACCGATATGATAATATTGCCTTCTTCAGCTGCTGATTCTATTCTGGTGGTTGTATTGACAGTATCTCCCTTAATTTCATATGATATTTTTTTCTTTCCTGCAATATTGGCCGTTACCGGTCCGGTATGAATTCCAAGCTTAAGATCCCAGATCTTCTTTTTATTTTCTCGATTATTTTCTTCCAATTCTATCAAAAAATTCTGCATCTCAAGAGCCGCCATCACCACATCAATAGGGTTGGTTATGTTTTTAACCGGAACACCACCCGTACACATATATGTATCACCTATTGTTTTTATCTTCTCAATATTGTATTTCTTCACGGTTGCATCAAAATGGAAAAAGATTTGGTCCAGTTCATCCATTAGTGCTTCGGAGTCCATCGTATCAGAGATTTTTGAAAAACCATGGATTTCGGCAAACAAAACCGTTGCCATTTTGAATTTCAGGGATGTTGGCTTTTTTTCAAGTTTGCCTTCCAAAGCAAGTTTATCAGGGGCAAGTTGCTCCATCAATGCTTTGTACTTTTCGTTATCCCGGTTAAGTTTCTCACTTTGCTTTTGAAGCTCCTTAAGCTTGAATTCAAGTTCCTGATTTTGTTTGGCCAGTTTTGCAATTCTTTTAACAAGTTCTTTTTCCTGTTGTTGTTTTTCCATGGTTTTTACCTCTTTACCGTAAAAATACAATTTTATATTTTCCTGCTGAAAAAAATGAACAAAACAATTTTTAAAATTTATTCCAACTTATAGACAGACTCAAATTAAATCGTAAATTAGTGATGGAATTTTAACTATTGCAGCTAACTCATTACAAATAATTTTTGCAATTTCATGTTACACAAAACAAGAGGAATAGTCTTACATCATATAAAATACTCCGAATCAAGTATTATCGCTTATATCTACACCGAAGGATTTGGAAGACAAGCCTATTTGGTAAATAGTGTTCGTGGAAAAAAAACAACTTCAAGGGCCAATCTATTCCAGCCCCTCTTTCTCCTTGAACTGGATGTGTATTATAAGCCTCAAAGAGATTTGCAAAGAATAAAAGAATTTAGAAACATTTTGCCTTTTAAAACCATTCCCTATGATGTTATAAAAAGCTCAATTGTTTTGTTTTTGGCTGAAATTCTGTACCGGACTCTTCGTGAAGAAGAAAGCAACCCAACATTATTTGATTTTCTGAT
>DAOVQI010000061.1 GCA_030628785.1 Bacteroidota bacterium | reverse complement strand
TATTTTCCTTTTCTGGTTCATCAGAAAGAATTCTTGATTGATAACCCAATATTTTATTTTTCAAAGGAGTATAGAACAAGTCATCGTCTGTTGTATTGATTGGAAAACCTAAATTATGAGGATCTGTCCATGTACCGTTTGCAAGTTTATTACTATAGAATACATCGTATCCGCCGATATTATAATGTCCCTCTGAACTAAAATAAAGAGTTTTTCCATCGGGAGAAAAGAAGGGAGTATTTTCGTTATAGGCTGTATTAATTTCGGGTCCTAAATTGATCGCAGGTCCCCATTCGCCTTGATTATCCAATTCTGATTTATAAATATCAAAACCACCGAATCCTTCCTTTCGATTACTCACAAAATAAAGTGTTTTGCCATCGGGTGTCAGGCAAGCATGAACCTCATCGCGACTTGAATTTATGTTTTTGTTAAAACTCATTTTTTTGCCCCATCTTCTTGAGGAATAATTACTTTCGTACAATTCATAATGAGTAGTGGGCTTATGGATTAAAAGCAGTTTTGAACCCTCGAAAGAGAGTGAGGCAACTTGAAACTGTCCGTCTGATTCCACCTCCATAGTAATATTTTCAGGATCTGTCCAGGTCCCATTTTGTTTTTTTGAAAAAAATATTGCCTCATAATATTTGCGGCGACTCATGAATACCAGGCGATTACCGTTGCCAGACAGAGCCGGTTTATAATTTTGAGAACCGATATTTATGTTTGGAACTGCTATTATCTCGTAATCGACCGGGTTTTCCTGAAGAGTAACAGCATTATTACAATTGCTGATTTTTCGATCGACTTCGACTGTATTACCACCCTTTTCTTCAATCAATTTTTTATATTGATGGTAATAATCAAGAGCTTTTGACAGCTCATTATTTATTTGACAGGCTTCCCCCATCAACAAAAGAGCTTCAACAGGAGCTTTTTTTTCTTTATAAGATTCTTTTTTGTATCTAAAGCTGATATTTTTTATGGCTGTTTCAAGATAAGGAACAGCCTTTTTCTTTTTCCCATAAATATTCAGATATGCTTTACCCGTTTTGTGATGAATATTGGCATTGTTTAATCCTGCATCGATCAGTTTCAGGTATAATGGTAATGCTTCGGAGTAGTTTTCATACATCATTAAGAATTCTGCATCATAAAAGGTCTTTTCCTTATCCAAAACATCCTGTGAAATGGAAATATTATAATTAAAAAGAAAAATTAAAATACATGGAACTATTTGTTTCATATGTTTAAAAATTTTCGCACATTCAGGAACCATTCGCCAACTGGCGGATTCTCACATAAAAATTTTAATCATTCCTGTTTGTGAAAATTTAATGCATAAAATTTTTATGTTCGTTTCATTTTGAAAAATGATTTTTAAAGATCTTTTATTTTAAAAGTATTGAAAGAGGTATGGAGGGCTTATTAAGTGGTAAACCGTTTATTTTATTCTGAATTTTAAATTTTCAGGTACGTTTACTTCTTCTGAAATTATTGGTTTTTCAAAGGATCCCAGAACATGCATGTCTATCCGACGATTGAATGTTCTACCCTCCGGGCAATCACTCCCGTCAGGGAAATTGTTAATAGCAATATGCTTGCTTTCACCAACACCTTTTGTCTTTAACCGTTTCTTTTCAATACCTTTATTTACCAAATAATTGACAACCGAATTTGCTCTTTTAACGGATAACCGTTTATTATACCATACAGCACCTATGGCATCTGTATGTCCAACTATCTCGATCTTGAGACCAGGATTCCCGGATATTATTTCAAATAATTCCTCCAACCTCGATTTTTCACTTTCTTTGATGGAATAATCATCAAAATCAAAAAAAATGCTTTTCAATACAATTTTCTCAAAAGGTTTTAATTCGGCACTTAAAACAATTTCAGCTATGGAATAGTTATCAGGAATGACAAAGTCTTTACTAACTGATTGGTAGCCTGTTCTTTCAAATTGAATTTTGTAGCTGCCGGGGTTTTTTAAGGTATACAAAAATTTTCCCGATTCCTTATCCGGTTCAAATTCTTTGATGGTCTCTGAACTTGATTTATCGATTAAGCTTATTATTGTTGGTGCATCGATATCTTCCGGTTTTACCGAATAGCTTACCATTCCATTTACTACCACTTCTCTTGGATTTTTGTCAGAATAAATTTCAAGCCGGTAAATATCTTCTTGTCCAAATCCTTTTTCCGGATAAAAAATCGAATAGTAGGCATTTATCCCGTTATTTACAGGAACGAAGAACAAATTATCATCCGAAGTATTGATTGGATAACCTATGTTTACTGGCTTTAACCAGGTACCGTTTTCCAACTTCGTTGAATAAAAGATATCAAAGCCACCAATATTGTCATGCCCCTGGGAGCTAAAAAACAAGGTTTTTTCATCGTTTGTCAGGAAAGGTGTATCTTCATTGAACTGACTGTTTATTTCAGTACCAAGGTTTACAGCGGGACCCCATTCTCCGGACGGATCATTTCTTTCTGATTTATAAATATCCAATCCTCCGTATCCGTTTTTCCGGTTACTGGTAAAATAAAGTGTTTTCCCATCCGGTGATACACAAGCATGAGATTCCCAATATTTTGTATTTATATTCTTATTAAGCTTTACAGCCTGACTCCAAACGCCATCTTCTTGTAATCTGCTTATATAGAGCTCACTGTCGAAATTATCATCTTTTGACATGTATAATTCTTTTCCATCAAAAGACATAGAAACGGCATAAATATCTTCGGTTAGAATCTGCGGAAGAATATTTTCAGGTACTGTCCAACTTCCATCCACCTTTTTGGTATAAAAAATCGCATCCTGAAATTGTCTGCTGGACATATAGACCATAGATAATTCATCTTCTGAAACCATGGGATTGAAATTCGAGAACCGGTCATTTATGTTTTCTCCAATGTTGATTGCATCAAAATAAACTTTCTTGTCCATAAAGGATTTGGCCGTTTCGCATGCTTTAATTTGTTGATTTACAAATTCATAATTTAGAGTATCTGTTGGATCCAGCAGTTCGAGGTATTTCTTATATGCTCGGTGGGCTTCGGTTAGATCGCCATTTACCTGGTAGGCATTTGCTAAATAGAAATATGCATCCATCGGTGCTTTCTCTTCCCGGTAATTTCCTTCTCTGTAATATTCCGTAGTATTACTAATCGCCTTTTCGAGATAGGATATCGATTTTTCTTTCTGACCGGGTATGTTCAAATAGCAAACCCCGATTCTGTAATTGATATTGGCATTGTCGATATTATTCTCAAATACAAGGAGATATGATGGCAAAGCATCTTTGTACTCTTCATACATCATAAAATATTCTGCATCAAGAAATGCCTCTTTCAAGTCAGGTTCTTCCTGAGGATAAGCTAAAGTGATAAGGAGGAGGCAAACAATGGTTATAAAGACTCTTTTCATATGGATGGAATTTTTCTATTTTAACAAATTTAAGAATTTATATTAAAAGAAATAAAAAATTCTTTCAAATGCAAGACCTTAATTTGGAATAATGGATCCCGATAGCTATCGGGAGGAATAATCGTGCAGGGAAACGGCGAAAATCAGGAATACAAAAGAAGTTATTTCGGACAGCTTCATATAGTGCTTTTGTCCAGATGGATTAATCCTTATTCTTTTTTTGTCTTTTCAGAATTATTAAGATAAATATAAGAATTGTCACAGGCAAAATCACCCAAATGATCCATCTTCCCCTGGGTTTTTCTTTCAGGTCATCTGTTGGAATGGTTTCGGGTCTTTCGAGGGTCAACTCAACCAGAGAAGCCATAATAGCAGCTATTTCTCCAACCGTTATATAGACTCCTTGCTCATCGTAACCTCCTTTTTCAGCGTTGGTTAGCAAATATTCTACCAATTGGTCATTTGAGGTAATATTTTGAGTTTTAATATCCAGGTTTTCAAGCGTTGTTTTAAGGTTTCCTTCAGACTCTTCAATCATACAATTCAAAAATTCCTCAAGAGTCATATCCCCCCTGGTGGCGGTGATGGTTACAAGAGAATCAATATCCTCTTCATTATAATTATATTCTTCTGCTTGGTCTTTCAAAAAATCAACCAGTTCTTTTGAGGTTAGTATCCCTGTTTTTTCAAGGTTCATATTTTCGAGGGCGGCTTTCATTTCGCCATCAGCATGTGTTTTCAGGTTATTATAAAAGCCCTCAAGATTCTTATCCGGTTTTGCTTCAACTTCAGGCTTTTCCCTTGAAATAGATTCAGGTTGGACTTTAACGGCAATATCAGGTTTTACTTGAGAAATTGCCACCAATGGTTTAATAACAGGTTTTGGGGTATAATCAACCAGAATTTCTTTTTCATTAATATTTCCGAATTTATCCACCAGTTTTAGTTTCAGGATATTTTCCCCTTTTACCGGTGTATATTTATAGGTGAATTTTTTTCTTTTAACTTCAAACTCATCAGAATTTATCAATGATGTATCTAAAAAGGCATTAACAGTGAGTTTCGAATTTTTTTCAACGGAAAGTTCCATTTTCACAGTATCATTATTGTCAACAGTATAAATGCTGTCTCCAATTTCAAATTCTGCAATAATGTCTTTTAAAACCAATTCCGTTTTTGGGAGTGATATTTTTGATTCCTTTTGATCATAAACAAGTGAAACGAATTCTGATTTTGGTTTAAACCCTTCGCCTTCAATGATCATTTCATAATCACCCTTTATCAACTCAACCTCATATTCGCCGGTTGCTACATCCGGCTGAATAACAGTCACAGTATCATGTTCAATTGCTTTCAGGATGGTGATTATGAAGGTTGAATCGATTTTATAATCTAATTCTTTTTGTGAAATAATACCCTGGACGAGGAATTTTCTCGGGTGTTCATCGGAGAAAATTTCAAGCCGGAAAATATCCCTTTCTCCATATCCTTCTTCGGGAAATTTGGAGTAAAAAGCGTAAAAGCCTTCCTCAACCGGAACGTAGAACACATCATCATCCGGTGTATTAATCGGGTAACCCATATTTAACGGAGCCGACCATTCATTATTTTCAAGGAGGTTAGAATAGAAGATATCGTATCCTCCCATATTGTAATGGCCGTAAGAACTGAAATAAAGGGTTTTTCCGTCTTCTGAAATATATGGAGATTCTTCATTATAGGGAGTGTTAATTTTAGGGCCAAGGTTAATTGCAGGCCCCCAATCTCCTGTGGTGTCTTTTTCTGATCTATAAATATCCAATCCTTCGTATCCACCTTTCCGGTTACTGGTGAAAAACAGGGATTGGCCATCACTTGAGATGCTGGCATGTGATTCCCAGAATTTGGTATTGATGTTATCATTCAGTTTTTCTGCTGTTGACCATCTATTGTCTGAAAACCGGCTTACATAAATATTCCCGTCATAATTATCAAGCCTGTATAAATAGAGTGTGGTACCATCGTATGATAAACTGGAAGAATAAATATCCTGGGCTCCCAGATCAAAAGCCATATTATAGGGAGGTGACCATTCTTCATCTATATATTTTGAATAAAATACAAAATCTCCAAACTGTTGAGACTGAACAAATACAATGGTTTTCTGGTCGCCGGAGACAACAGGGTTGATATCAGGGAATCTGGAATTAATTATTGGTCCAAGGTTTTCATATTCGACGAACAGTGGTTTTTCCTGGAGTTTTGTTGCATTCCGGCAAGCCTGCATTTGTTCCTCAACAATTAATTTATCATAAACTTTCGGATTGAGGATTTCAATAAATTTTTGGTATGCGGCCAGGGCAGAATCCAGTTGGTTGGTTACCCTGTAGGCATGGCCCAGGTAAAAATAGGCATCAGCAGGGGCTTGGTTTTCTTTAAACCGACCCTCCTTATATTTAGGGTTTATATTCCTGACAGCTTTTTTCAGGTATTCGATCGCCTTGTCTTTTTGTCCGGGAGTATTCAGATAACACAATCCAATACGGTAGTTGTAGTTATCGTTTGTTGAGTCAATTTTAATTAAGGACTGGTAATTGGGAAGAGCTTCATTATATTCTTCAAACAAAACGTATGCCTCAGCCCCAATGAATGCATTTTTCCTTCCTTCCTTCGTTGAATAATCGTATACTTCCTGACCAACCTGAGAAAGAAGAATAGTGGATGAAATAAGAAAAAAAGTAATTAGTGTAAGCAGGGACTTTTTCATATGATAAACATAATCATTTTTACGAATTTAAGAATAAATTTATGAGATTTGAAATGAAAAATGATCAATTCGCTTAATCTATTGATAAAAAGGCTAAATTACACGATTTGCAAGGTATTCATTTTTTTTATTTTATCTCGTGTTGCTTAAAACAATTACTTTATGGATAGACACTAATTACCAATGTTTTTCAGACCTTTCAAAATTAAGTGGATGTCATTTGCTGTTTTATAATCTTTGGCATATATAAAGTTAAGGCCTTCAATGGTTTCTTTACTTAATCCTTCCCTGTTTTTCCCTTCAAGGGGTGTTAATATTCCTTTTTTCAAAGGGGGAAGATTTGCAGTAGTTATTTCAACGGATTTGTAATATCCTACCAGGGATTTCCTTCCAATCGTAATCAGGAATAGATTCCTGAAAAACCCTTTTTTGTTTTTTACAAAGAAAATCAGTACAGGGATTAGAACAAGGAAGCAGCAAGTGCATAAAAGATCTAATATACGTTTATTCCTTTTGTTTATCTTTTTCGAAACAGAATTTAACTCAATAAGATACAGGTCACCAACCAGGTCAACTGTATTACTGCCGATTATAGACAGACTCTCCGGAGGAGCAATTTTAACAGCAGTATCCAGATGTGTAAGTTTCATCAACGATCTTATTATGATGTTGGAAGGGACGTCATTTGCACAAAAAATAATCTCATTGATGTTATTAATTGTAATAATTTCTTCAACTTGCTCCAAATTACCTAAGTAGTAATTTGATTGATTGTGGTTCAGGGGATTTACAAAACCAATAATGTCAGGATTTGTTTTGGTCTTTTCCAGAAGCAATTTAACCCTTTGTGATTCTTCTTCTTCTCCAACAATGACAATTCTTCTTCCGTATTTATTTTTAAACTGAAATGCATTAATATTTAACAAATTAAGGAGAATGCGGAACGTAAAAAGTGAAATGCCTGTCCAAAAAGCACCGATCAGGATTAATGCTCTTGAAAAGCGTAAATGTAATGGTAACAGAGCATAAATAATCAGGATAATAACTGTACCCCAAAGTACACCTTTGAGCAATTTGAAAAGTTTGACAGGTTTTTCATATCCACCTGTTATAAGAATGCTGAATAACCAAATTAGGATATAAAACGGTACGGCAAGAAGTAAAAATTCTCCGGGGTAGTTGCTGCCAGGTGAAAATCTGTAACTTGCCCAAAAAGGTGTTATGATATAAAACCCAAGATAAATAAAAAAAGCATCGCTTACAGGCAAAAACGATTGTTTAAAAAAGCGTTTAAGAAGAGTTAATGCTGCCCGAAAATAGATTGCAACATGTATTAAACTATTTAGAATTGTTGCGTTTTTATTTGAAAAATGTTTTTTGGCAAAAATTATCATTGCCTTATAAAACTGCACAACATAATTTAAACTGCTTTTTTTAGTGCTTTGTCCTTTATAGTGGATAATTGTTGTCTCGGGGTAATAAAAATTTTCGTATCCGGCTTTAATTAAACGATAGGACAGATCAATATCTTCTCCATACATAAAAAAATCCTCGTCCAATAATCCCACTTCATCAATGGCTTTTTTCCGCAGAAACATAAAAGCACCGGGAAGGATTTCAATTTTATGAATTTCATCTTTATTGATATATCCCAGGTTATACTTGCCAAACAAGCGTGATTTTGGAAACATTTTCGAAAGGCCGAATATTTTAAAGAAAGCCACACCCGGAGTGGGCAATGCACGTTTCGATTCAGGAAGGAAATTTCCCTTACCGTCAATCAGTTTCACACCTAATCCGCCAGCGGCAGGGGTTATGTCCATGAAATTTATGCATTTTTCAAAAGTAGTTTCTTCAACAAGAGTATCCGGGTTAAGCAGAAGAATATATTCCCCTTTTGCCAGTCTGATGGCTTGATTATTTGCATAAGAAAACCCTGTGTTTTTTTTGTTTTCGATTAAAATAACCTCAGGAAACTTTTCCTTTACCATTTTGTTTGATCCATCAACCGAGTGGTTATCTACAACAAAAATTTCGCTTTTGATATTTTTCAAAGCCTTTTGAACCGAATAGAGGTTTTGCTCTAAAAAATATTTCACATTATAATTAACAATGATAACGGAAAGTTTCATGTTATTTAGCGAGAGTTGTTTCAAAGGGAGTCCGGTTCATAATTGATCTCCCAAGCGTGATTTCATCTGCATATTCAAGTTCGTCGCCAATTGATACACCACGGGCGATTGTTGATATTTTTATGGGATACATTTTAAACTTTTTATAGATGTAAAAATTAGTGGTATCTCCTTCCATGGTTGTACTAAGAGCGAAAATAATTTCTTTTACCTCAGCTTTTGAAATTTTTTCTTCGAGGGTGTCCAATTTTAATTCTCCCGGACCGATGCCGTCCATTGGCGAAATAATTCCACCCAGGACATGATAAATACCATTGTATTGCTGAGTATTTTCAATGGATAATACATCCTGAATATTTTCCACAATACATATTATGGAATGATCCCTTGAATTATCCGCACAAATATTACATACTTCGGTATCGGAAATGTTATTACAACTCGTGCAATATTTTATTTCATTTCTCAATTTTATCATTGTCTTGCCAAAGTGATTTACTTCCTCAGTATCCTGTTTCAATAAATATAGAACAAGCCGGAGTGCCGTTTTTCGTCCTATTCCGGGTAATTTGGCAAATTCATTAACCGCATCCTCCAATAACCTTGATGGATAATTTTGCATGCTCATTTTTTAAACACATATATCATAATTATTCCTTTCAAAAATACGATCATTAAGAGGCATTACCAACATTTCTTAAGAATAATAGTTTTTCGTATCCTTGCAACATTATTTTCACCTGTTAAATCTAAAGAAACAAATACCAAAACTCAAATAAATTCCAATTTCAAAATTCAATATTCGATATTTAAGGGCGATTGAAAAAAGGTACGAAAATTTTTTCGACAAAATCCTAAATATTCAATACCCCAGCCTTAGCCTTATTCCACAATCATTCAAATTTAGCAGTCTCATTTGAATAGTATTAACCTTTTTAATTACTTTGCGAAGATATGTTCTTATGGTGCTACTAAGATTTTTCAAATGCCTTCTTCTACTATTGCTTTTATCATCCTTTCCTATTTTGTTGTTCTCATAGGAATATCTTATATAACGGGACGTAAAGCTGATAATGCTGCTTTTTTTCTTGGGAACAGGAAATCGCCCTGGTATATTGTTTCTTTTGGTATGATCGGAGCATCCCTTTCGGGTGTAACGTTTATTTCTGTTCCGGGATGGATAGGCGACAGCCAGTTTTCATACCTGCAAATGGTACTTGGATACTTACTTGGCTATTTTGTGGTTGCCAATATTCTGATGCCTCTTTATTACCGGTTAAACCTAACATCCATTTATACTTATCTGGAATCTCGTTTTGGCTTCTGGTCCTATAAAACCGGCGCTTCATTTTTTCTCCTGTCGAGAATAATTGGCGCTTCTTTCCGGCTTTTCCTCGTTGCCAATGTTTTACAGATTACAGTTTTTGATGCATGGAAAGTTCCTTTTTGGGCAACCGTTACAATAACAATTCTTCTCATTTGGCTTTATACATTTAAGGGGGGAATAAAAACTATTATCTGGACCGACAGCATGCAAACTCTTTTTATGCTTTTGGCGGTTGGATTTACCGTTTACTATATCAGCGATAGTTTGGATCTGAATTTTAAGAGTATGGTAAACATCATTGCTGAAAGTGATTTTTCAAAAACATTTTTCTTCGATGATTGGCATGATAAAAGATATTTTTTCAAGCAATTTTTCAGTGGTGCATTTATTACCATTGTTATGACCGGTTTAGACCAGGATATGATGCAAAAGAACCTGAGCTGTAAGAATATACGTGAAGCAAAGAAAAATATGTACTGGTTCAGTATTGTACTTGTGCCTGTAAACCTGCTATTTATGTCTTTGGGTGTATTGTTGTTTCTGTTTGCTTCCAAAAACGGAATACCCTATCCTTCCCAATCTGATGATCTGTTCCCAATCATTGCAACCCAGGGATACCTGGGTTCGATGGTAACTGTTTTTTTTATTTTGGGTTTAGTTGCAGCAGCTTATTCCAGTGCCGATTCGGCACTGACAGCTTTAACTACTTCCTTTACCGTGGATATTTTAAATTCTAAAGGAAAAAGTGAATTGGAATTAAAACGGCTAAGAAAGAAAGTGCATGTATTTATTTCCTTTGTACTTTTAGCGGTAATACTGATCTTTAAAGTAATTAATAACCAAAGTGTGATCAGTGCACTATTTACTGTTGCAGGATATACTTATGGTCCTTTACTGGGATTATACAGTTTTGGCTTGTTTACCAGGTTTTCTGTAAGGGACAAATTGGTACCCATAGTGGCAGTCATTTCCCCCATCATTTGTGTTATTTTAAATTATTTTTCTGAGGAGTGGCTCTTTGGGTACCAGTTTGGGTTCGAACTTTTAATTTTAAATGGTTTAATTACTTTTTCGGGTCTCTACATCATACATATTCGAAAACCTTCCCAGGACAAAAAGAATACATTAATTATAAGCAAATAATTCTGTAAGTACAGGCGTTTAGACATCGCAGTTAACATATTGAATTAATATATTATGGCTCATTCTTTTGCATAATTTTGATAAGCATAGTAAAAATTGTGTACATAATCAAAAAAGAAAAATAATGAATATAAAATGATTCACCCTGTTAAATACGAGTTGAGTTTTTTTGTCGAAGTTACTTGTCCTGATTGATGTTGCTCAAATTCGTGCCCTGACTGCATCTATTCATTTAGCGGATAAAATAGCAGGGCTTTTCTTTTCCGATCCATGAAGCGATTTCTCCTTGATGAGCTTAGGTAGTTGGACCGATATTCTATCATACGTCCTTATTCTACAATAATCCGACCCCGCAGGGGTCGATGTTTCGTTACAAATCTTTCAGGTACAGAATACTCTTGAAGGTGGATTTGAAAAAAAGAACCTCGGAGAGGTTCAATTATTGGTGTGCCGGGCATGTAGTAAGTCTAACGGGTGCAGGGTTTAACGACCCTTAGTCCCTAAGGAGCCGTAATGGCCGGAATCTTATAGCCG
>DAOVQI010000396.1 GCA_030628785.1 Bacteroidota bacterium | reverse complement strand
TTAACGGATGTTCAGGCAGTTGAGGAGTTTCTTCAGAACAATCCATTGCAAGGGAATCCTTTTCTGATTTTGGGAGGGGGAAGCAACATTTTATTCACCAAAGATTTTCCCGGATTGGTACTCCATCCTGACATAAAAGGTATTGAAATTCTTGAAGATACCAATGAGTTTATCAGGCTAAAGGTAGGAGCAGCAGAAAATTGGGATTTCCTCGTCGAATATTGTGTAAAACGAAATTATGGAGGCATTGAAAACCTGTCGTTGATCCCGGGTACAGTAGGTTCAAGCCCAATTCAAAATATTGGAGCTTATGGTGTTGAAGTGAAAGACAGTATTGAATCGGTTTTTACACTGGATCTGGAAAACAGCAATAAAAAGATTTTTAATAATTCAGAATGCAAATTTGGTTACCGTGACAGTATTTTTAAGAGGGAACATAAAAACAAGTACCTGATAACACATGTAATTTATATTTTCATGAAACAGCCTGTTTTGATAACCAATTACGGAAAGGTGCAAGAAGAACTAAAGAATTTTAATAAAATCGATATTTCCACAATAAGACAAGCCATCATTCAACTCAGAAACAGGAAGCTACCTGATCCTGATAAATTGGGTAATGCAGGAAGTTTTTTCAAAAATCCCGTTTTAGAAAAAACAATAATAAAAACCATCCGGAAGCAATTTCCCGGATTGCCCACCTTTCCTGTTTCCGGCACCCATGAAAAGATCCCGGCTGCATGGCTTATTGAACAATGTGATTGGAAAGGAAAACGTTTTGGAGATGCCGGGGTTTATGATGGACATTCATTGGTCCTGGTCAATTATGGTAAAGCCAGCGGACAGGAAATTTTTGAATTAGCTCAGAAAATCCGGGAATCAGTAGTGAAAAAATTTGGTGTTCAACTTGATATGGAAGTAAATATAATATGATTATAGTATTTTTTAACCTGGTATGAATTCCAGCACAGCCAACTGGTGATTGCTGACTGGAGACTGCCCGCCAGAACGTACCGTTCGGTACGGGCGGGCCGACTGTGGACTGTGGACTAATTATTTCCATATTTTCTGGCGGTTGAGGGCCTGCTGATACAATCTGGCATACCGGTTATGCTGAGTTAATGTTTTTGAAAAATAATGGTATCCTGACATATCTTCTTTTGCACAAAAATACAGGTAATTGTGCTTTTCAGCGTTTAATACTGCCTCAATACCCGAGATGGAGGGAATTACAATCGGGCCGGGAGGCAATCCGGCATATTTATATGTATTATATGGAGAGTCGACCTCAAGATGGTTTTTAATAACCCTTTGTATTGTAAAATCACCAATGGCAAACTTGATGGTCGGGTCAGCCTGAAGTCTTATGCCTCTTCGCAGCCTGTTAAGATACACACCTGCAATAATTGATTTCTCCTCTTCCCAAAAGGATTCCTCATCGATAATGGAAGCCAAAGTGCTTACTTCAATAAGAGTTAATCCAATTTGTTCTGCCTTTCGTTTTCTTTCCTCATTCCAAAATCTTTGGTATTCCCCTGTCATTCTTTTTAAAAACCCTGCTGCATCAGTATTCCAGTTAAACTCGTAAGTATTGGGAATAAACAGACTGGCAACCGTTTGAGGGGTAAAACCAAATCGGGATAGATATTGTTCATTGTTCAGTAAATCTATTATGTTAACAGAATCGGCTTCAATATGTAAAGATACTCGTGCTGAAAGTTGTTCTTTTGTACGGATGTTATGAAAAACCAGTTGCACGGGATCCTGATTCCCTGACCTTAACTTATTAATAAGGTCATTGTTATTCATCCTGTTTGCAAGTTTATACCTGCCCGGGTAAACATGATTTTTATAGTTCTTCTTTTCTGCAACCCAATTGAAGGATTTGATATTCGTTAACAACCGGTTCTCCAGCAAAATTTGCCGGACACTATCCAGGTTCGAACCGGTTGGAATAAATAAATACGTATTCTCAGAGATGATAACATTCGGAGAAAAAACCATACTGTAAAGTTGATATACCCGAATAGTTACCGGTATCATAAAAATAACCAGTATGAGTAGTACAATTCTCCAAAATCTCTTCTTTTTTGTATCTGATTTTTCCACGGATGTTAAGGGTTATTTAAATATGAGGAACATAGTTCCGCAAAATAAAAAAAATCCTTGAATTTAACTATTCACAAAACAAGTCCTGTGAAATTATTAATACTTATTTCACGGAGCAAGCACCAGCAAGTTTTTTGCCAAGAGTAGAAATTTCAGTCTAAGAATAACCGAACTTATAGATTGAAAATTTTCAATTCTTTAAAATCCTGACTATATTTGAAAAAAAAGTCAAAGTTGAAATCACATCATAAAATAATCAACGGTGATAGTCGAATAATGAGCGAACTTCCTGATAAGTCCATTCATTTGGTGATCACATCTCCTCCCTATTGGCAACTCAAAGATTACGGAACTGAAAAACAAATTGGTTTTCATAACAGCTATGAAAACTATATAAACAATCTGAATTTGGTTTGGAAAGAGTGTTACCGTATACTTCATAATGGTTGTCGGTTGTGTATCAATATAGGTGACCAATTTGCAAGGGCTGTCTACTACGGCCGTTACAAAGTAATTCCCATAAGAACGGAGATAATAAAATTTTGTGAAAGTATTGGCTTTGACTATATGGGAGCAATTATTTGGCAAAAAGTTACGACTACTAATACAACTGGTGGAGCAACTGTTATGGAGAGCTTTCCTTACCCAAGAAATGGAATATTAAAACTTGATTATGAATTCATATTGATCTTTAAAAAATACGGCAATCAGCCGAAAATAACTCATGACGTTAAAGAACAGTCGAAATCAACCGGAGTATATCGTACTTCACCCGTATTCAGTAGCCCGGTAAGGCTTGTAATAGCATCAATGGGAACCCTGGTCTCTGGTTCACCACCACCCAAATGAATGATCGGCTCCCCTTTTTGCCTGAGAAGCGCCGCAATCTCATTTAACTTAAACGTGGCGGATT
>DAOVQI010000195.1 GCA_030628785.1 Bacteroidota bacterium | reverse complement strand
TTGGATTTTGTCCCGATAGCTATCGGGATTGACCTTTGACCTTTCATATCTACTGTTTTTCAATTAGGTTACAAAGTTATGTTCTTAATTCCCTTTTTTAATCAATTTGAGAAGCTATGTTCTTTTTAAAGGTGTTCATGAGCTCACTTCGTTCGGTTGTTATTTGGTGTTTGTTATTTGGGATTTTGATTACAGTTTTGCTGCGTTAAGATTAAATCAGGTTATGAAGAAAAATGAATTTCATCATGAGTAACTATTTCGGGTATTCTATCCGGGCATGGTAGATATTAATAAGCCTTTCCTTAAATATTTCCGTAATTTGAGTTATATCCCTGAAGGTTATCGGTGAGTTAGTAAACTGGTTCTCCTTAACCTGGTAATTGATAATGCTTTCAACAAGTTCATCAATGGATTCTTTGGTATACGATTTCAAACTTCTCGAAGATGCTTCGACAGAATCAGCCATCATTAAGATGGCCATTTCTTTTGAAAAAGGTTTGGGTCCAGGATAAGAGAATTTATTGGTATCAATAAGATCTTCCGGATATTTCCTGATATACGACCGGTAGAAATATTGAACCCTGGTGGTTCCATGATGGGTTCTTATAAAATCAATGATTTGATCCGGCAACTTGTACTTTTTTGCCAATTCAACGCCTTCTTTAACATGATCGATGATAATCCCTGCACTCTTTTCAAATTCCAACTGATCATGCGGATTGTACTCCTCACTTTGATTTTCAATAAAATAAATTGAATTCTTCATTTTACCAATATCATGGTACAAGGCACCCGTCCGGATCAATAATGGACTTCCTCCTGTAATCTGGATTGCCGCTTCTGCCAAATTAGCTACCTGCATCGAGTGCTGGAATGTCCCGGGGGCTTTTTCGGCTAATTCCCTAAGTAAAGGTTGATTTGTATCCGAAAGTTCAAAAAGGGTAGCATCTGATAAAAACCCATAGGTCTTTTCAAAAATGTATATCATCGGATAAGCCAGCAATACCAACCCGCTATTACCAGCAAACCAGGCAAAATTCGTCCACTCAATACTCTTAATATCTCCCTCCTGAAGAACAGCAATTCCAAAATATACAATACTATAACCAAAGAAAATAAATACAGCTGTCAAGAACAGCTTACTTCTCCGATAAACATTGGTAAGACTAAAAATAGCTACAATCCCGGCAATCATATTCAGAAAAACAAATTCAAAAGCATTAGGAGCAAGAAATCCAACAATTAAGAGAGTAAGGATATGGATAAATAAAGCCAGACGCGCATCATAAAATGTTCTGATTATAATCGGAATCAATGCAAACGGGATAAAATAGAAACTAATAAAACTGGCTTTCAGTGTTACATTTGCAATAAATACAAACAATA
Source organism: Bacteroidota bacterium (assembly GCA_030628785.1). Classification (GTDB taxonomy): domain Bacteria; phylum Bacteroidota; class Bacteroidia; order Bacteroidales; family VadinHA17; genus CAZEWS01. Next base: position 5,106 of record DAOVQI010000195.1, on the reverse strand, counting down.
CCAACAAAAATAGAATAAACGAAATGTTCAGGTTGTTTTGAAAAATTACATTCCTGAAATTAAATAAAAAGAGAAACAGCACTAAAATTGAGACACTTATAAGAATTACCTGACCGATTAGCACTAAATATCCTTTTGAAGAATAACCTAACAGGGTTTCATACTCATGTTTAAAAGACTCCAGTATTCTGAATTTCTGACTGTTCACCAGTTCTCCACGGGAAATAATTCGCTGTCCGGCCTGAACAAATCCCTTTGTTAAGGAAATCTCCTGAACCAGGCTTTCTTTAACCCTTGCTGAAGTTCCCTCATCGTAAGACAAGTTTGGTTCAATAAATTCATTCAGACTTAAGTCCTTAAAAAAGCCTTTTGCCAGTTCATCCTCTTCCCTTTCTTCTCCCAGTATCAACGCATTTACATTCTCGAGGATATATTCATAAGCCGATTTTTGAGTAAATACCTCAGAATAATCATATTCTTCAGCAACATTACCCCTCATAAGCACAATTGATAATTCTTTATTATCAACCCTTTCCAGAACGTCATCCACACCTACAATGCCTTTAGAATAGACAAATTCAATCAAGTTGACGGCAAAATGCAAATATTTTTCATGTTTTTGAATGAGTCTCCTGTGTGATCTTCTGTTTTCCTTTAATTCCCCTTTAATATTGAAATTCTCCTCCAAATATTGCTTCCATTGGTAATCAAAAGTTTCATAGAACTGATTTAACTGATTTACGGCTATTGCACTATCATACTGAAAATATGGCTTAAACTCCCTGAGTATACTGTCTTTTTCAGCACTGAGTTCGCTTTCCGACTTATAGATCGGAAAGTCATAAGGAGCAATAATCACATCATGCATCCAGGGTTTTCCTTTTTGAAACTCAAACCTGAATTTTCCTTCGCGTGGAAATAAATAAACAATAATAAGAACTGAAATAACATACAAAAAACCCCGGAAAATTAGTTTCTTCTTATCCTTTAGAAATGATATTATTTTGTTCATAAAAATAAAAAAGACATAAAACGATTGATAATTCAACCGTTTCAAAGAATTTAAAATACAAAATCTGCCACAAAGGTAGAAGAAAAATTTACGTATAAGAATTGTAAAATTATCTATTGATATACAGAAAATTATGTAATCTGCAAAGGCCTGTTCTTATCAAAGGCTGAGGCTGAGGCTGAGGCTGAGGCTAAGGGAAAAAAGAAAATAAAGAGGAATTAAATTAATCTAATTAACCTAATTGACCTAATTTCTAAATAAATCCCAAAAACCAAGTCCCAATTGGGTTATTGGGAATTAAAGATTTGGAATGGAAGTAAACGAAATTATTCTATCAAGACAAATAAAACTCAATACCAGTTAAGAAAATAATTAAATATACGACCTAAACGCCTATACCTATTTTTCTATTCTTTTTTAATTCACCCTGTGAAATAAATCGAAGATTTATTGCATAGCAATATTTCACAGGGTAAATTTGCGAAGCTATGTTATACCTTTGATTGATTCGAGACATTTTATCAACAGTATAAATTTCTTTTTCATGAAATACGGAATTTCAAGCATAAGTATTCTACCGGTAAGGAATGAACCTTCCCACCGTAGCGAAATGGTTACCCAGGTTTTGTTTGGCGAACATTTTAGAATTTTAGAGTGTCTGATTTCATGGTGCCGGATTGAATTAGCCTTCGATGGTTATATAGGCTGGGTGAGCAAAAAAAACATCACTCCATTAAAAAAGAGTGAATTTATAAACTTAGAAAAAATTAATGCTCCGGTAATTTCATCCTTCGAAAAAATAATACCCTCATCCGGACAACAAACCAACTTTACTATCGTACCCGGCAGTTCAATTCCTTTTTACAATGCAAAAAAAAACAGGTTCGATATAGCTGGTGAAACATATAAATTTGAAGATCAGGTTAAGCTTTCTGTGGAAAAACCATACAGAAACGAAATACAAAAAACAGCTTTTTTTTACCTGCATTCACCCTATTTATGGGGAGGTCGAACTCCTTTTGGCACCGATTGTTCCGGCTTTATCCAAATATTGTTTAAAATACATGGTATGCGCCTTCCACGTGATGCTCAACAACAGGTAAAACAAGGGATCCTGGTGAACTTTATTACTGAAGCAAAAGAAGGAGACATTGCATTTTTCGATAACGATGAAGGGGAAATCGAACATGTTGGATTGCTTCTGAAAGATAACCAAATTATCCATTCATCTGGCAAAGTACGAATTGATAACCTGGATCAACAAGGAATATTTAATACCGATAAAGGTACATATTCACATAATCTCAGGTTGATTAAGAGGATTTTGAAGGATGAGGGAATGGAATGATGGGTGATGGGGAGACTGGGAGAGACCTGCCAGCGTCCGAAGGACCTGGCAGAGTCTGTGAAGGAATAGAGGTTGAGGTTAAGGTTAAGATTAAGGGCTAAGGAGTAAAAAGGGGGTAGTAAGACGAAGCTCCCTGCCCCCGCCAGAATGAAAGAATTCATTCTTTCGGGCTGGCGAATGACTTCGGTCGGGTGGGCATCCTTTGGGAGTAGATCATACAACGTAATAACACACGCGCCGAAACTGCCAGAGCTGATCAATCACATCTTCTATTTTATTTATCAACAAACCTGCTTTTTTCTGTCATGGTTCTTTCAATATCATCCACTGTTTTAGGAGCTTTTGCCGAAAGAACCACATGACCGGTTTCAGTGATCAATATATCATCCTCGATCCTTACCCCTATGTTTATGTACCTACTATAAACAGGTTCGACTTTCTCTATAAATGTTTTGATTTCTTTTTCAGCAACTTTATCACCAAACAGTTGAAATAATGATTCCATCCGATCTTCTCCTAAATAAATTCCCGGTTCTATGGTAAGAACCATACCCGGTTCAAGAGAACGTCCAACTCCCCGTTCATCGAAAAGTGGCCAGCCGGGTCCTTTTTCCCAGCCATAATCACCCACATCATGAACATCCAAACCAAGCCAATGACTTGAAGGGTATAGGATATAAAACCTTTTCTGCCAGTCACTGTTCTTATCCGTCATTAAACCCAGGTTGACCAATCCTTCAACAATCACTTCCACAGCTTTTAAATGAGGCTCCAACACACCTTTCCCCGGGACCATTAGTTTAATTGCCTCCTGCTGACCTCTCAAAACAAGTTCATAGATCTCTTTTTGTTCTTTCGTAAATTTCCCACTGACGGGAATGGTACGGGTCACATCCGCTGTATACCTTTTATACTCGGCTCCGATATCCATTAACAGCATATCTCCTTCTTGCATTTTCCGGTTATTTTCCTCATAATGCAATATAGTTGAATTGTGGCCGGAACCTACAATGGAGGAAAACCCTGGTCGTTTTGCTCCATTCTTCCGGTAGATGTATTCAATGATCGCTTCAATTTCATATTCATACATTCCGGGTTTGACCGCTTTATATGCCTCAATATGAGACTCACAGGTTATATCGATTGCTTTTTGTAATTGTTTTATTTCAAAAGGATCCTTAAATAATCTCATTTCATGGATAAAAGGGGTTGGATCTTTAAATTCAGGCATCGGATCAATATTGCTTTCTTCCAGAAAAGAAATTATTTTTTCCTTTAATTCTTTATCTCTGGGGTTTAAATAGATTGTTTTCGTTCCTTTCAGATATTTTGGTAACAGGTCGCTAAGCTGGTTGATTGGAAAAGCTTTATCCGCACCAAATATTTTTCCCGCCTTTTCCGGTCCAAACCGTTCACCGGTCCATACCTTCGCCATAGGGTAATTTTGCCGGACAAACATTATAAACTTTTTTTCAGCCCCGGGAATTAACAGGAAAACCGCATTTGGTTCCGGAAAACCAGTCATATAATAGAAATCACTACCTTGTTTGTATTCATAGTGAGCACCAACTCTCCTTCCCAAATTTTCAGCCGAAGCAAAAATGGCAATTCCTCCCTCTATATAATCCATAAGTTTTTCCCTCCGTTTGGCATAAACCTCATTTTGGATTTTTTCGAAATCAGAAATCACCCATAGACGATCTGATAAGGATTCGGTATGGTGATCAGTTTTGTATATTTCCTTATGAGATGTAGAGTTGTTCTTTCCATCATTTACCAGATAACTATGATTGGAAACATAATTCCAGGAAATGAATGGAATAATAATTATAACAAGGAATAAAATATTCTTTCTCATAAAATGTATAATAATATGGTTAATCTTCAACAAGATAATCATATTTCTGTAAAAATAGCTTGCATATTTAAAAACCATATTATGGTAATCTGAACAAAAGTCACCATTTTTGAAAACTCATTTCTTTTGATATTCGTGGAAAAGATTACAAGTAATAAAGGAAATATATCTTCAGTGCACCATGCTGAAGTTTCCAGGTTTAAAAAAATTTGGAAAGATATCGTTGAATCCATCCGGGGAACGGAAATGGATTTTACGGAGGGAAGACTGGGACGTGCCATTTTATTGCTTTCCATTCCCATGGTCCTGGAAATGGTAATGGAATCGATCTTTGCCCTGGTTGATATTTTCTTTGTGTCAAAGCTCGGTTCCGATGCGGTGGCGACCGTTGGAATTACCGAATCATTATTAACCATTATATACGCTCTTGGATTAGGGTTAAGTGTTGGAACAACGGCAATAGTTTCACGAAGGATTGGTGAAAAGAATTCGGAAGGAGCATCCACAGCCGCCGTTCAGGCCATTGCCATAGGAATCGGAATTTCATTATTTATTGCCATACCAGGGATTTTCCTTGCCCGGGAATTTCTCAGGATCATGGGAGCTACTCCTGAAATTGTTAAATCCGGATACCAATATACTGGTATCATGCTGGGGGGTAATGTAGTAATAATGCTCTTGTTTATTATTAATGCCGTATTCCGGAGCGCCGGTAATGCAGCCATTTCCATGAGGGTTCTTTGGATGGCAAATTTGTTCAATATTATTCTTGATCCCTGCCTCATCTTTGGGTGGGGACCTTTTCCGGAACTGGGTATAAAAGGAGCTGCTATCGCAACTAATATCGGCAGGGGATTGGCAGTACTTTATCAATTCTACTTGCTTTTT
>DAOVQI010000027.1 GCA_030628785.1 Bacteroidota bacterium | reverse complement strand
AAGTCATTCAAAAGAAATTTCCATCCCTCAATTTTATTGTCCAGGTAAATGATTTTCAAAAAAATCATGAGTCCGTCATTTTAAAAATCAGTGATCACCCAAGTGGTATTACTGAAGGTTCTTCAAAAGAAGGGAAAGCTCGTCATTATGTTCAAAAGGGTGGCGTTTTGGGATTTTCTCAAATGATTTCGGGTAAAATTTCTGTGTGGATTGAGTTCCCCTTTGTTGAAGATATTCAAGAACTGGAAGAACCAGTAAATGAATTAGGCAGGATTGAGCCTACTTATATTGCAGAATTTATAATAGCTGATTATGTTACTCAATTTTTAAATGAAATTGCTGTCTTTGAGTCAAAAACATAGCAGCAATTCATAGAATTTTAAACTTTAGGCTTCAGCATATCTTCCAGTTTCAGAGCAACCCGTTGCAGCATCCTGTTATAATTTTCAGAATCCCAGGTGTATTTTGGCCTAAGTTCATAACAGTGGCAGGGCGCACGTTCCTCCCACCATTCCCAGTATTCGCGAGTAGCATCTTTAACGAACGCTGATCTTTCATTTTTGTCTTGATACAAGACCTCAGCAGCAAGGCCTATCGACATAAAACCGCCTGTGAGGAGACCGCATAAATCATAATGTTGTATTCCTCCTCCAAAGCTGGCTGCAAAACAGACTAATTCGTCAGGTTTACCAAAGAGCCTCAGCGAGGCTAAAAGAACTTTTTCTGCGCAACTCCGGCCTTCTATTTCAACAATACTCTTTGCAATCCGGGAATCCTCAATAAGCTTTTTCTCCTTTTTGGTGAATTCATCCCAAAGTCTTCTACTATCTGTTTTTAGAAAAGGTAATAGATTTGGAGCTTTTTTGAAGGACATCAATGTGCCACCAAGTGCCAATACAGAAGCGGCACTAATAAAATTCCTTCTTGAGAAAGATGAATGGTTTTTCATGTTTAAGATTCTTTAAATTGTTTATTTCAATAGTGAAATATCATCCGTCTGAGCTATACTTTTACAAATTAATTTTTTTGAAGCATTTGAGGCATTCTATTTTAAGAAACGTATGCTGCATTATTCGCCACCCACAAGCATTTGCACAAGCCTGGCTCATGAGATCGCTCACAAGTTCGCTAAGTTCCGGTCCAATTAACGATTTCTCAAAAAATATCATGGTGCCTGGACCGTTTTTTTCGTGGTTCTTTTACCACGGCATGAATGCCGGGGCTATTTTTATTTAATCCCTTACAGGGATTTGGTTTACCTTTTTTTTAGCCTCAGCACGCTGTCGCTGAAGCTTTAGCGTAGGCGCCCTTAGCCTTAGCCTTTTTTACAAGCATTTTTTCAATAATTTCCTTTCTTTTTCCCGATCACCCATTCGGCATTCTTAACAACCTGGGGATTGGAATCATTCAGAAGTCCTTTTACCAGGGGAATAACATTCTCTGACTGCATGCGACTTATTCTTACGGCTGCTTCATTATATACCAGCCAGGATGGATTACGCAGGGCCTCCACAAGCAAAGGAAGGGATTCCGGCAGTTCCCGGTTACCCAAGACATATACGATACGCCATCGTATCTCTTCTGGTGTTCCGGATCGTTTATACAGGTCAACCAGTTCACCGGGAATGAGATGGCGAGTCGACACCAGGCTGTCCATTGCCAGATTAGCTGTCATCCAGTCTCCGGTCTGCAAACCATTAAGAAACCACGTGGTTGACTCACCGGGATGCAACCGAACCATGTTCAACAATGCCTGTTGCTTCACATATCCATCAACTGTTGGATAGATCTCCCGGTATGCCCGATATGCCATTGCAGTATCGCTTGTGCAAAGGATACCGGCCACATTCAACCGGAAAAACTGATCGGATTCTTCTGTAAAGACCTCCCACAACTCTTCACTGGCAAACGAAAGGTCGTGTCCTTTCAGTCCGTTGGTAACCTGGTTTCGGATCCCAGGCTCTTCAGTGCGGTCAGTAAGTATTTTCAGGGCAGGTTCTATGTATAGAGGGGAATGCATATCATTCAGGGTCATGGCTGCTATTCTGCGTGTCCACTGCCTCAGGCTTTTATTTTCAAGCAAAGCAACAAGAGCAGGAACGGCCGGGTCGCCGATTTGAATAAATTGCCGTGCATATTTATCCCATTCACGACCTGCATCCCTGAACAGTACGATCAGTGAATCAATCTCCTGTTGCCGGGTCTGTGCAAATCCATCCGTTGTCGAAAATGCCAGTGAGATGATCAGTAATAAGGGTAGCAAAGGTTTCATGGTTATTCCGGATTATGCGTGAAATGACTGGTGAAGTATTGGTAGAGATTTCCATTGGCAGCTTTGTGAATCTCTTCCAATGACTGTAGACCGAAAATAAGGGCTATGGTAACCGGGTCGGCCCGGAAATCAGAATGCCCTTCGTAGAATCCATACCGGTTGATATAGAACAACACCATCTCTCCAGTATGCAGATGGGCTATCTTCTCTTTCATCTCCTCAAATTGTCCCGGGGAAAGGTGGGGATACTGTTCTTTAAGGAATTCCATCTCCTCCTGATCTAATTCTCTCCAGACCTCCATATGACCGGTCCCCAGTATTTCATCATTAAAGATGGATTCCTGCCAGCCCCGGCTTCCGGTAACATGAACCGTTATTTCATGTCCGTTATAAACCAGGGCCTTAAGATCAGTTCTTTCTTCAGCAGGTTTACTCTCATTAGACCTGGCATGAATGTTGGAAATATTCCACAGGTTGAAAAGAGGTCTTGCCAGGTCGGGATGTGTCAAACCCAGTTTTTCAGTCGTTTTATTATCCTGCCAGATAACCGATAAAATGGTCTCATCAGCAGCCATAAATCCTGCTCCGGATGACCTGCCAGGCCTGCCGTCTACCGTGATTTGCGATACCGACCGGCCGGTTATCGTCTTTGTGTTAATAAGTTCCTCATCCAAATGAATTCCACGTTTTGCGAAGGTTGGAAAATCTATTTCATCAGCGAAAAGCTGGTTCCCTTTTCCCAGCAAATTTCTCTTGTAATTAAAGGTGTCACCATTTTCCACAGTGGCATCAAACCAGGTATAGAGACTATCCTGTAACCTTACAAGTACCACCTCCCTCCCACTGGTATCCAGAGCCGGGGAAGGCAAATCGGGTTTTTCGGAATAGAATTCCGGATAAAACCGCAATTCCCAAAAATCGATAGTTTGATAGTTTTTGGAATATTTGTCGTGAACACAACTCTGCAAAATGAATAACACTACAAGAATAGATGTCTCAATCCTGTTCATATCTTATTTCTTTTCAATTTACTACAAGATAGGAATAATAGTGGAATTTGGTATTAAATTTTAGGGTGGGGTCCGGTATAAGAATCTACCTTTGTCCATGTTACATAATCATTTACGTGAGATCGGTTACTCACTTTGTTCGTGAGATCACTTCGTTTAGTTCGCTTAGTTCATAAACTTTTGGTGATTAATTTATCAATAGCCCCGTCCTTTAGGGCGGGGAACAAAGTTAGCCTATTTATACCCCCTCAAAATTTGGGGAATTTTATTTTCAAATTTATAAAATTCCCCAAATTTTGAGGGAGGGGAGTTGGTTCATTTTCAAACCCCGCCTTAAAAGGCGGGGCTATTGATATTTTTTTAATCTATAGTTTATTAATAATAAAGGTTATATGGCCTAAAGTACAGGGAAAACAATATGAGGTAGTTTATTCGTGTCTTATTGTGTCAGCAGGATTTCGTGAGGATGCTGTAACCGCTCTGGAAGTAGTTATCATCAAGGCAATTATAAGTGTGACCAAACCTGCAATCAGGTAAAGTGTCCAGTTAACCGGTGTTCTCTTTGAAAAGTTATTTAACCAGCTATTTGTTACAAAATATGCCAATGGCCAGGCAACCAGGTTTGCAAACAAGATCAGGCGGATAAATTCCTTCGATAACAGTTTTACCACATCCACTATTCTTGCCCCAAAAACTCTTCTTATGCCAATTTCTTTTGTTCTCTGTTCGGCAAGATATGAGGCCAGACCAATAAGTCCCAGACAGGCAATAAACAATGCAAGTACGGTTAATATTAACGAAAACCTGCTAAACTTATCTTCATCCTTATACAGATTGTCCAGCTCCTGGTCGAGAAATGAATATTCGAAAGGACGTGTTGAGGCAAGGAGATTCCATTCATTCTCAATAAATGCCACTGTTTTCTTGTAATTATTAGTATTTACCCTTACTGCGATATAGCGGGTAAGTCCTGCTGCCTGGCCAGGGTTTCGTAACATATCCAGCACAAAGTTGTTTATGGGTTTATGCAGTGAAAGAATATGGAAATCCTTAAAAACCCCTATCACCCTTTCCTCTCCGTCTGATTTGATCCTTTTTCCAATAGCCTCTGCATTTGTCCATCCAAGATTTTTCACCATCGCCTCGTTTATCATAATGGCATTTACAGTATCAGAAGTTATTTCTTTCGAAAATGAACGGCCTTCAACTACTTCAATATTAAATGTTTCAATAAAATCATGACGTACCATAAACATCGGAAACCAGTAGCTTTGGTCCTGAGACAAACCTTCAATGGTAACCTGGCGGGTATTGTGATTGGCACCAAGTATATCCTCCATCCCTGTAACATATTCCACATCAGGATGTTTTAATAAATTCTCTTTAAATGTATCATAGTTGGTTGCTATTTGTCTCACTGTTGGAATAAGTATGATCTGGTCCTTTCTAAACCCCAGGTAAGCATTACTCAGATACTTTAACTGTGAGAAAACAACCAGTGTGCCAATGATCAGGGCTATAGAAATGGAAAATTGTGCAACTACGAGGATCTTACGGGCAGTCCCGCTTTTTGCGCCACTGCTTAAATCGCCTTGCAAAACAGTTACCGGTTTGAATGATGAAAGAAAAAGAGCCGGGTAAACTCCTGCAAGGAAACCAACAAAAACGGTCAGGCAAAAAGCGAAAACAATTGATACGGGCTGAAACATGTAACTATTGGGAATCCTTTTTCCGGTAAAGTGATTGAATGCGGGCCAAAACAATTCTACTATAATACCGGCAATAGCCAGCGCGATCAGGCTTAGGATTATTGTTTCACCAAGAAATTGCCAGGTCAGTTTGTTCCTGCTTCCGCCAAAAACTTTCTTTACACCAATTTCCTTTGCTCTTGAAGCTGAATTGGCAGTAGTAAGGTTCATAAAGTTTATGCAAGCCAGTACCAGTACGATTATCGCAATGGCCCACAGGATATATACATATAGGATTTTACTGTTTGGATGCATTTCATAATCATGATCCGATTCCAGATGGATATCTGTTAATTGTTGCAGGTAAAGAGTCACATCCTGGTCAGACAGGTCGGGATAATGGTTCAGATAGAAATCGGGAAATTCTTTTTCCAGGAGGTCAGGTGAAACATTTTCTGGTAACAGCACATATGTCCAGCAAGGATTCCAAATCCAGGTCCGGGGAAGCTCTCCCCCACCCAGTTGGCGAAATGTTGACATTGACCCCAGCATATCAAATTTGAAATGTGATTGTGAAGGAATATTCCCGATAACACCGGTAACTTCAAAATCCAGACCTTCTTCCGCCCTTAAAATCTTACCTATCGGATCCTCTTTGCCGAAATACCGTTCGGCAGCAGAGGTTGTAAGAACAAGCGTGTTAGGCCGGTTTAATGCTGTAGCAGGATCTCCTTTAACGAAAGGAAATGTGAATATGCAAAATACAGTAGAATCGACCAGATAAAATCCTCTTTCATCATATTTTACAATATTGCTGGTATCCTGGCGATACTCGAAAAATACTTTAGAGACCTGGAAATTAAAAAACCGGCAGGTACTTTTTACAATATCGGGATAGTCAAATTCAAGAGCAGGTGCTAAAGGAAATGAACAGGTGGCAGCATCTTCATTAACATTATTTGAATTATATAAGCGATTAACCCTGTATATACGGTCTGCCTTTTCATGGAATTTGTCATAGCTCATCTCGTCATTAATGTATATAGCAATAAAAATAAAACTGGCTAATCCAATTGCTAATCCCCCTATATTAATCAGGGAATAATTCAAATGACGAACAATGTTCCTGAATGCTATTATGAAATAATGTCTTATCATACCTTAAATCTGTTTGACCCTTTTATTGACTTTATCATATATCAAAAATAATGCTAAACTCTATATATATTTGATAATCTGATTATTACATTGCCGTGCCGTTTTTATATAATTGAATAACTGTCTCGTAAACGTACAATCAGGTGTACAGTAACGTACACTTTCATAAACACTTGCAACTAAATGGATTTAAAAACATAGCTTCGCAAATTTACCCTGTGAAATAAAGGCGAAGCCTTTACTGCAGAGCAGTATTTCACAGGGCTGGCGGAGAGTAAATTCCAATACGTATAAACGCATAAGGGTTTCCCCAAATGAATGACTTTGATAAATGGTATTTATTATTCCTATTCCTAATAAGTGTTATTATCAACATGAAAATGTGACAAAAAAAATATTTATATTCCTGCTTTATGTTATCTTTGACATAATTTTAGAACACATGTTATATATTGAATTTAGAAATAAGCTGTCGGAATTTGGTATTTTTTCAACTACCGACATAAAAAAATACTTTCCCGGCTTTGACCGGCGGAGGCTTTCAGAATGGCAGGATAAAGGATATATTATCAAAATACGCAATTCATGGTATTGTTTTCCTGAGTATGCCCGTCATGAAAACTCCTATTGGCTTACAGCAAATCTTATTCATACTCCTTCATATATTAGCCTTGAGACAGCCCTGTCATGGTATCAGATTGTGCCTGAAAGTGCATTCTCTGTAACCTCAGTTACTACAAACAAACCAAGACACTACAAGACCCCTTTGGGTGATTATTTTTATAACACTATTAAGCCATCACTATTTTTTGGATATAAATTTATAGAATTTGATATTGATTCTGGTAGTCGAACGTTTAGCAATAATAAAAATACGCGTCAGATTCGAATTGCAGATATTGAAAAAACAATACTTGATTTTTTTTATTTAAATCATCATTATAATGCTGAAGACGATATACGTGAGTTGAGATTTAATCCAATTGTTCTTCGCGATGATCTTGATATAGATAAATTTTATCACTATCTCGATACATTTAAGAGTAATGCTCTTGAAAAACGCGTAAAACTAATGTTTAAAATTTATTTATAGTCAAACAGAACAAAAACAGCAATGATAAATTTTAACGAAATACAGAATTCTTACAATGAAGATTTAAGGCAACCGAAATTTAAACAGGCTATGCTGAAGGAGTATTTTCAGTATAAAATACTTGATATTATCAATAATAGTGAGTGGTCTGATAATCTTGTTTTTCTTGGTGGCTCGAACCTTCGGATCGTACATAATTTCAGGCGTTTTTTCGACGATCTTGACTTCGACATTAAAGGAGATTATGATAAAAATGACCATGAGGATATGTGCCAGTACGTGTGCAATCAGCTTGCAAAGGAAGGTGTTGAAGTTGAAATAGACCGTGAAAAGAAGATTGATAAGGATCATCATACAGCTTATACCAGGTATATAAATTTTCCACAAATGCTGAAAATACAGGGTATACACAATGATTCTCGTAAGAAATTCTTCGTGAAGCTCGATGCTCAGTCACACCACTACGGTAATTTTTCATATACTCCTGAAGATAGAATAATAAACCGCTTTGAAGTGTTTACATCAGTAAAAACAACACCTATTGATGTAATACTATCAATGAAATATTGTTCAATACTCGAGCGTGCCAAAGGAAGAGATTTTTACGATATAACCGAACTGGTTAATCTGACTAAACCAAATAATAATTATTTAGTAAATCGTTTTAAACACGGTAAGCTCAAAGAAGAATATTATGGACCTGTTCACCTAAAAGAAAGAATTATTGAAAAAATTAAGAAAATGGAAACCAAAGATTGGGAAGAAAAAACCAATGAAATAGAACGTTATATATTCAATCCGGCGGAATCTTCGAAAATATTACACTTTAAAAATTGGATAATGGATCTTTCTTTTCTGCGAACATTTGGTCTTGAAGTTACCGGAGATAATAGTGTTTATGATCATGTATTATCACCTACAAAGAGATTAAGATTAAATCAGTACAATAGAAAAGTTGAGATTTCCTATTATCCTGATTCAAATTTTTTCATTCCCACACCACAGCGTGCAGATGTTAGATTATCTTTTAAGAATGTGTATGGTGATCAAATCGGTAAACCATTAACTGATTATCCTGAAAAGATCGAGCGAAGAGAAGGTTTCAATATTATAAATTTTGAGCTTAATCCTGAAAGTAAAGATCCAGTAAACATTGATGTTCAATTCTATTAATAATCAACTAAAAAATAAGAATTATGAATTATCGTATTTCCCTGGTTTTGAGTGCAATTTTATTATCCATATCAGCCCTGCCGCTGTCTGCACAAGACAACTATGAAGAAGCACTGATGAAACAATTTCACATGATCAGCAGTGCTGAAGCCTATGAGTGGGTCGCTGAACTTGCATCTCCGAAATATAATGGCCGCCTTTCAGGATCTCCCGGTTATATCGCCGCGGCAGAGTGGGTTGCCGGTAATCTCAGGAAATGGGGTATCAAACCGGGAGGAGACAATGGTGATTACTTCCAGTGGTTTGACAAGGGATATAATGAAATCCATGAGCTTGGAAGCCTGTGCCTGCATATTCCTGTTAAAGATGGTAAGGTAATAAAGAAATACTATCCCTTCCCCGACCAGTTTTTTCCCGGAATGACCTCAGCAAGCGGAGAACTAACTGCTGAAGTTGTTTACATTGGATATGGAGTAACAGCCCCGGAACATAACTACGATGATTATAATGGGATTGATGTAAAAGGAAAGATAGTACTTATGAACAGGGATGTACCCTTCAAAAACAGCAGGGACCCTGAATATACAAAGTGGGTAAAATACTGCTACCACCAGTATAAGCTTGAAAATGCCGTTAAGCACGGGGCTGCAGGAATGTTATACATTGGAGGCAACCATGCAAATCCTAATATTTCTTATGATCCCAATTTTATATGGTGCGGAATAGGCCCCGAACCCCTTAAAGACATCTTTGCAGGATTAAAAACCATCAACAAAGATGTATTAAAAAAGATCGACGGATCAATGAAGCCCCATTCATTCAACACCGGAACCAGGGTCTCTATCAGTGCAAACACCACCTGGCACCCGGAAGGCAGAGTTTGCAATGTAATAGGTATTATCGAAGGTTCTGATCCGGTGCTTAAGAATGAAGTGATCATTATTGGAGGCCATCTTGATGCTGTAGGCAATTGTGGTGTTCTTCTGCCCGGGGCCCTGGATAATGCCAGCGGTGCGGTTGACATAATGGGAACGGCTAAAGCCATGGGCTTGTCAGGGATAAGCCTGAAACGGTCTGTAATGTTCCTGTTCATTGGTGGTGAAGAAGTAGGCCTTCTCGGAAGCAAACATTATGTTGAGAACCCAAAGTTCGCCAAGGAAAAGACTATTTGTTATATTAACCTGGATATGGTGGGGAACGGCACCGGGTTTTATATCGGTGCAGGAAAAAGCTATCCGGGAATATACAAATACCTTGAAGAAGCCAATCAGGAATTTCTCCACAGGAGTATGCGTTCATCTGAAGCACGGGACAATTATGGCAGGCCCCGAACCGATGGAGCAATTTTCAGCAGGGCCGGAATACCTACTCTTGGAATCGGAATTACGGGAAGCCTTAAACCAGTCCATTATCATCGACCCGGAGATACTGCAGAAATGGTCACTCCCGAGGTTATGGAAGATGTTTCCAAACTGTTGTATATTGCTCTTACCCGGATGGCCAGGGAGGGAAAAATTAGATAGATATGCCAGGCATTTTCAAACCACAAATACACCAGCAATCCCACTTATATGTCAAAAAGCACTCTCCTTCACCGCTGAATTCCATAACATCACTTGATCCTTCGATTTTGGCATCATATTTAATGTCCAGAATTACTTTTGTATCTTTTTCATCAAAAGTAAGCTTTGAAATCACTTATTTCCTAATATTTAGAGTCTGATCGTATCCCGTTATCCTGATCACCGGAGATTTTTCGTTGGCATTACCATAGGATGCTTCCATCTGCAGAGAACTGCTTTCCTTAATCTTTGTCCTGATTTTCAAATCATCAGGTAAATCCAGGTGTGGATATTTTAATTCCGCAAAAAAATGAAAAGCAGCAGACTGGTCAATGCCAACAGTAAATTTCCCGTATTTACCTGCAAATTCAAGACCGGTAAATTCGTTATCTAAATTACTTATTATAACATTATCATCATATCCCTTTAAAACCATCTCCTGATACAGCTTATCCAATTCATAATTTGTATACTTACTTTCATGACAAACTAAAACATATAATTCTTTCACTTCGCACCTGATTTCAAATTAATGACGTAAAATTATGAGAAAGGTTGGAATTCTGTAGTTATTTTTTTTATTCCATTAAATGCTTACTGAAGGGACTCAATATCTTGTTTTCTTGAATTGCCCTGAACTTCTGTCAACACAAAATCTTCATTTCTTTGATTTTTTCATTACTCAGGAATGAGCGATCAAGCGTTGATCAAAATTGAAATGAGAAAGATGTAAAACGAAAACTCTGTTGAAATCAGGATGGGTGGGATTTAGTATATAATTAAATTCTTCGGGAACAATTACAGAAGGAACTTTCAAAATTGCAGATTTATTATCAGCAACAAATTCATCGAAGATAACTTGTGTTTCATTGAAGTATGGAAACTTATCCCAGTTTTTCGGCAATTTGCTTTCTTCAATTTGAATGAGAGGAAGATCATCAGGAATGTTAATTTTAACAAGAATTCTGTCATTTGGAAGATCTTCAGAAAGATCCAAATGTACAATTACTTCAAGTATTGCAAGTGATGCAGATTCAGATGTATACACAGCTTTTATGCCGGGAGAATTCCATCTGCCTCCTACTTTTTCCGCCCCAATACCTGATAAAATAGAATCTTTCCTTTTTTCTCTGTCTAACCTGAAAACAACCATTAAGCAAAAATTCCATAATCGATTCTTTGCAACTCATTCAGTACCATCTGGACCCCGCGACTTGTATCTAATAACGAGAAAGGTATCATCCCCCCCAAAGCAAGATTCTTCTTATGCATCCAGCGATTAAACTTTTCATCATTACCGAACACATTATGGCCAAGTGAAAAAACTTCAGCCAGCTCAAAAATTCTTTCACTGATTTCTTTATCAAAAATATCTTTTTTACTTAAAGTTGAATATGATGCCGGAATGATTTCTGCTATTTGACTTAAGGAGTGTTTAATTGCTTTAGCAAAGTCCACTAAATCAGCTCTTTTAACACCTTGCCTTGTAGCCTTAATCAATGCATACCTCTTCCCAGGTGACCTGATTGACTTGCCGGTTTTATAGACTTCCAGTGGAGTTGTTTGTTTTGTTGTGCTCATTTTAGTAATATTACATATATATATACGTAAAAATACAAAAAATGTTTTAATCTTATAATAATATTATCAAATGTTTTATAAAAAGTATCCTATATCCGGTTTATCTACCTCATTTCTTAGCTGCCCTGAAAGAACCGTTTGGCTGATCTGAGATCAGCTCAAATACTTTATTTTGTTTTTGATTTTTCAAAAATACAAAATATTTGAAAAATTCAGTTTTTATGGGGGTATATCAACGGAAAATAATCGTTCGCAGAGCCGGAAGTAACTTAATAACCAAATAAGATTTTTTTTTTGAAATTTAGTAAATTCGAGCCATTCAGATAAGTACCATTAGTTAACATATATAAATTTTTTGAACCATGAACAAACGAAATTTTATTATTTTCCTGATCCTGGGATTGCTGATCAGTTTGGCTGCCTGTACGGCCGGTCCGAACACAACAATGGACGTAGCTTCCCCTGACGGCCATATCGCTGGATTTTTTCTGGGACTCTGGCATGGAATCATTGCTCTTTTTACATTTGTCATTTCGCTGTTTACTGACCAGGTAAGCCTGTACGAGGTACACAACAATGGTGGATGGTATGATTTTGGCTTTGTCCTGGGTGCCGGTATCCTCTTTGGAGGAAGTAGTCGAGCCGCCAGGAAGAAAAGAATAGTAAGTTGATTGATATACTTCCAACTGCGATCTTTGCGTAATCTTTGCGGTCTCTGCAAGAACTTCTTTTTTGTACTTTTGAGACAGCCTCTATGTATAGAAACGTGTTTCTTATTGGCAATTAGAATCTTGAAGTGTTGTATCCCAGCAATGCCAATTCATGTCTCTGAATTTCTTGAAATCTCGTACACGACCATATTTGTTGGATGCATTCCACTCAATTTCCGTTAAATTATCAGCCCTTTTGTTGTAAATGTCATAGAAACGGTCCCATTCACTTATTTTAATCCCATAGAAAATATAGCCGCCATTGTTATCATGAAATCCGCTGCCTTCCGGTGCAACATTCGTATAAGTAATATCAGCCGTGCCGTCATCACTGTTTCTGTTCCAGTCAATTTTTAACAATTGGGTTGGCTGGTTTTTACTCTCATATATGATCCAGTATCCACCGGATATGTTTACATGAGATCTACCATCATACCATAAGAAATCATCAATTCTCATCTCCCATACCACAGAATCCTCTTCCACATAACCGGTTAGTTCAGCTTCATAAGTTATGGTATCTACCTGGACGTTATATGACCATGTCCAGTTTTTTTCATCCGGATGATAAATTGCTTCATGGTTAAATGCTTCTTTGAATGATGCTACAGGAACTGCCAGACCAACTGTAATAACTGCACTCCATACGACAACATTGACAAAAGAATGTCCCCAGTTTTTGTATGTTTGCACACTCTTTGTTCCTTTGCTGTTTGTTGTGTCATCAAAATCAGAAAAGTCCATTAGAAATGTTGATTCCGGCGGAATTTCAAGTGCAGGATCATCATCCTTTTTACATCCCTGAAAAACGATCAGGAAAAAAAATGCAGTTACTAATAAAAATGAAATCAGTTTTACACTTCGGTTTTTCATAGCCAGTTTATTTTATTTAAAATTTAGATTTCGATCGAAAAATACAAATCAAGGGTAAAATACAAAATTTATTTGTGTTGTAAAAACATGATAAAAAAAAAGCTCCACACCGGGTGAAGCTTTTTGTTCAAATTAAAAAAATCAGACTAATTTCACATCAACAGCGTTCAATCCTTTTTTTCCTTCTGTTAGTTCAAAAGTAACTTCATCATCTTCCCTGATCTTGTCGATCAATCCGGATGCATGAACAAAATACTCTTCTTTGGATTCATTGTCAATAATGAACCCAAATCCTTTGGACTCATTAAAAAATTTTACTTTTCCTTCTTTCATTTCAATTGTTTATTTAAAAATTTTGGCGCAAGGTCAGATTAATTTTAATTTCTGATTGATAGCACCCTTTTCTGTAAAAGCTGCAAAGGTGGGAATATTTTTCAAAAAAAAGAAATAGTTGCTCAGATATTTATAATCAGTGGCAGAACTGGAGTCACATATATAAAAAACCGAGCATAATATTTTTTTAAAATTTCACAAATTCAACCCTCCTGTTATTTGCCTTTCCTTCAGGTGTGGAATTTTCATCAACAGGTTTACTCTCTCCCAAACCCTTTGTCTTTAACCTGTTTTCAGAAATACCCAGCCTGACGAATTCTGCCTTTATTGCCTTTGCCCTTTTTTCTGAAAGTGTCTGGTTTAAGGCTTCTTCTCCATCACTGTCGGTATGTCCTTCTATGCTGAAATTGACCTCCGGATGTTGATTCATCAATTGTACAATCTTATTGATCACACCCATTGATTCAGGCTTGATATCAGATTTTCCTGAAGCAAATTTAATACCTGTAGTTACAATCTTTCCATCGGTCATAAACCGTTCATAATATTTCTTCCCACCTTCAGCTATACGGATATTTTTAATCAGAACATCAATATCGGGAAAATCATAGACAATGTTTCCTATAAAAAAGGCTGATGGATTGCATTGAATATTCGGAATGTTAATTACTCTGTGCTGGTCTAAATATACCTTCAGGGATCTGATATTAAATTCAATGGCAACATGACGCCACAGGGAGGGAGACTTTTCCTCAGAGGCATCCAGTGGGATTTCTCCCTTGTATTTATCTCCAATCTCAACTTTATTCACGTTAAGATCGATTCTTTTCAGATCACCGTTGGATAGATCACTGTGACGAAACCGTCCTAAATCCCAATCCTCGTCCCGTAGTGGCCATAACCAGACAAAATATCTTGTGGGCCAGATCTCTATTGGATGGCCATCCTCTATTACCTGGTTAAAATAAGCATCGAATTCAACGGTAAACTTATCCGGAAGGTAATCTTCATCTGTTTTCATCAGTGGGAAGATGATATCTTCATCGAGGGTGAATTTGATCACCTTTTCATTTCCCATCATTGCATTTTCAGCAAATCCTTCAAACAAATCCCATTTTGAAGGGAATTCACCGTTTTCCTCCCATAATAGATCATCTTCAAAAATAACCTTATCACCCGGGACAAAATTATAGTTTGACCAGGCTTTTAGTTGTTCCTCAGGAGTTTGTGGCTGTTCTGAAGTACCGGATATTTCTTTATCAGGAGCTTCTTCAGAAGAAACATCCTCCTTTACTTCTTTGGTTTCCTGTTCTTTCTGTTCTTCCTCTTCTTTCTGCTTTTTTTTACTCAGTTTCTCTTCTAATTTCTTTTTAGCTTTGGCTTTAATATCAAATTGAGCATTTGTGTTAAAAGAGAAAGACAGGAAAAACACCAGGGTAAATAAGTAAATCAGAGTTTTCATGATTACCTGTTTTAAGTTTATATAATGAATTGTCAGTTATTCAGTAATCAATAAAATCGAGACAGGAATTGGACAGAAACTAAAAATTTCCTGAAGTGTAGTAATAATAGCGAAAAATAAATGTTTAAAACTTTCAGGAGTTTCAGAAGCTAAACTCAGAAAATTTTCAGGTTTGTTGTCTCATGATACAACTGTTTCTCAAATACAAAATTAATAAATAAAATGGTAAATCACCAGACAAGTTTTT
>DAOVQI010000243.1 GCA_030628785.1 Bacteroidota bacterium | reverse complement strand
GTGCCAACAATTTGACATTCCAGGATACTATGGAAATTGAATTGGATATTGAAGATGAGGACTTTAGTGTCGATATCGAGTTCGTCAAAATTTATTTGAACACGAGGAACGGTTTTCCTTTTGACTTCCGTTTCCAGATGATACCTCTTGATTCAATTACTTCAGTTCCTTATGATCCCCTGGAATTTACATTTTTATCAGCAGCTCCGGTTGATGGGAACGGTGTAGTTATCGGGGAGCAGGACTGGAATCAGGAAATAATTGATATTAATCAGGAATTTCTTGAGAATCTGGAAAAGTCCGATCAGGTAATTGTAAAGGTGATATTCAATACAACAGGGAAGGGAGCGAAACCAGTTAAGATACTATCAGATTATATTTTTGAGTTTAACATTGGTGTTGAAGGTAAATTTAAGTTTAATTTCAATCCAGATGAGGATTAAGAAGATTAAGATGTAAACCGTACTTAATTAGAGTCTGTCTATTAATTCAGAACTTATGAAGTGAATGAGAAAATTCCAAAATACAAATAACAAATCTCAAATAAATTACAATTTTCTAAATCCCAATGTTTCAAACAGTTTTGAATTTTGAACATTGTTATTTGAAAATTGATTTTTGGTGCTTCATTTAGATTTTTTACGATTTTATGAGCAAGCTCTAAATAAGTAATCTAAAGATTTCGGCAAAAACTTAATAAAATAAAATCAACTATGTTCCTGAAGAAATTCTCAACAAGAATCGTTATAATCTCTCTCTTTTTCTTGTTTCTGACCACTAATTTATCAGGTCAGCATTCCAATACTCTGTATTTTTTAAAGAATGTCCCGCAATCGGGTTATTTAAATCCTGCCAGGCAATTTCGTTGCAATTTTTATTTAGGTTTTCCCGGGCTTTCTTCTCTTTATTTAAATTATGATAACAATAGTTTCGATCCATTTGATCTCGTTTTTAATGGAAAAGGTGAATACGCCGATTCAGTGATCACCTTTCTACACCCTTCCTATGATCTTGACCTTTTCTTAAATAAGCTTAAAACCAGGAATATCTTAAGTCAGGAAGTTAATGCAAGCATTTTTTCACTGGGGTTCAGGGCAAAAGATTTGTATTTTACTTTTGATATTCAGGAAAGAGTATCGACAAAAGTTTCATTTCCAAAGGACTTTATTTCGATCCTGTTGAAGGGGAATGCTGATTTTCTTGGCGAAACTGCTGATTTTAGTGGTTTTGGCGTTGATCTTAACTGGTATCGCGAGTTTGGGTTGGGAATATCTTCGAGAATTAGTGATCAGCTCACTTTTGGAGCCAGGGGGAAGCTGTTGTTTGGAATGGCAAATCTGACGACAAACCGGCCGGCCCCTGATATGGGCTTATATACCGATCCTACAACATTTAATATGAAATTTCATTCCAATATTTCGTTGAATATTTCCGGACCTATCGATGTTATTATCGAGAACGATACCATAAAAGATATAGATTTTAAGAAAGACCTCGACCCTTTGGACATTTTATTAAACAGTAAAAATATGGGATTCGGGCTCGATCTGGGTGTAGAATATAGAATCCAGGACCTTTTTACCCTGTCGGCTAGTGTGATTGATTTAGGGTTTATTCAATGGACACAGGATACTTATAATTTTACACAGGATGGTGAATTTGAGTTCAAGGGTTTCGATGTCAGTTCAGGGATGACAATCAATGGTGATTGGAATTTTGAAGACGAGGCAGAAAACCTGTTGGATTCAATTGTGGATTTGTTTGATATACAAAATGAAGGGAATGCTTATACAACTAACCTTACACCAAAAATTTATCTTGGAGGGTCGGTAAATATTACTGATCAACTGAATTTTGGGATTCTTTCCAGGTCGGAGATCTATGGTGGGAAAATCAGGGAGTCGCTCACTTTTTCGGCTAATACTCTTCTTGCCAAATTCCTTAGTTTCAGCTTAAGTTATTCCATGATGAACAATACGTATGATAATCTTGGAATCGGTTTGGGGTTCAAGGGCGGGCCACTGCAGTTTTACCTGGTTTCCGATCAAATTCCTGTAACATTTAATCAGATCAGGTTTGAAGACAATGGGGATGAGACAATTATCCCTATTCCGGCAAGTTTACAATCGATAAACCTGAGATTTGGATTAAACTGGATATTTGGATGTAAGCGGAAAAAAATGCATGACCGGCCGTTGATCCAATAACCGTGACACGGCTAATTTATTAAGTAAAAATAATCTGGGTATTATCTCCACCGGCGAGGGCATAAAAATCTCCAACGGTTAATATATCCTTTACATGCTCGGATAGGTCTTCCTTTTTAAAAATTGAAGGAAAGAGATTTGAAATACTGGATGTTGAATTGCTTGAGAAAATCAGAGAATTAGGGTAACCCTGTTAATTTTTTCATAAGCTTGCTGCGTCCGGTTTACAAAATCATTATCTTTATCCTGTAATCATTAACGATTTTTGTATACCCGGCACATATATTAACAGGGTAAACTTTGCGGTCGGTTTTATAATCTTGTGTTATGTTAGTAGGCTTACTCAGGACCATATTTATTATTATTGTCGTTTATTATTCGATAAAGTTATTGGTTTGGTTGTTTTCCGGCGGATCTAAAAAAAAGCCTTACCGTCATCAAAATACGGGACAATCGCACAACAACAGGAAAGAAGGGGAGACAACCATTGACTATATACCAAAACAAGAAAAAACAATAAAAGATGGTTCAGGAGAATACATTAATTTTGAAGAGGTTGATAATGATTAACAACAACCTCTAAACATTACGAAGGGCTTGTTCAAGGTCGGCGATCTGGTCTTCAACATTTTCGATCCCAACCGATAGTCTGACCAAGCCGTCGGTAATACCCGCCTTTAATTTTTCTTCTCCGGGTATTCCCGAATGAGTCATCGAAGCGGGATGTTGTATCAGGGTTTCAACGCCTCCAAGGGATACTGCCAGCAGAGCCAATTTCACAGAGTTCATCAATTTTTCACCAGCTTTGAGCCCACCTTTAATTTCAAAACTCATCATTGACCCGAACCCTCTCATTTGTTTTTTTGCTAATTCATGCTGAGGGTGAGATGCCAGTCCGGGGTATTTGATCCATTTTATTTTCGGATGTTGCTCAAGCCATGCTGCAATTTTCATGGCGTTTTCCTGGGCTTTTTCTATTCGTAAGGAGAGCGTTTTAACACCCCGGTGAACCATAAAAGCCTGATGAGGATCCATATTGTTACCAAGGGTAACCATAAGAGGCCGGATTTTTTGATAGAATTCCCTTGTTTTGGTAACTATAATTCCTCCGACAATATCGGCATGCCCATTTATAAACTTTGTAACCGAATGAAAAACCACGTCTGCACCCAGATCGAGTGGATTTTGCAGGTAGGGGCTGCAAAAAGTATTGTCAACAACCAAAGTAATACCATGTTCTGTAGCAATTTTTGAGCAGGCTTTAATATCGGTTAATTGAATGGTAGGATTTGAAGGGGTTTCGATAAAGAGGATTTTAGTATTTGGTTGTACCGATGCTCTTATATTATCCAGGACTGATGTATCCACAAAGGTGGCTTCCACGCCAAACCTTGAAAAATGATTTTCCATCAGGCCCCTTGAAGGCCCATACACCGAAGCTGTACTGATCATGTGTGCACCTTTTTCAAGGAGGGACATGTAGATGGAGCTAACAGCTCCCATACCCGAGCTGGTTGCAATTCCTCCATAACCGTTTTCCAGTTCAGCAATGTTATCTTCCAAAGCTTTAATGGTTGGGTTACTGATACGTGTATAGATGAACCCGTTTTCTTTTCCGGAGAAAAGATTGGCCCCATGTTGCGCATTTCTGAAAGAAAAAGTGGATGATTGATATATTGGAACTGTAGCACTTCCAAATGGGTCCTCGAGGTTTCCTGCGTGGATTAATTTGGTATTGAATCCTTTATTCTTAGTATCCATTGTGGTTAAGATTAGTGTATATTTTTTACTTGTTTGGCAAGGTTATTTGCAAAAACAAAGTCGTTAAATATTTTGTTATCGGTATGTAATACCTCTTTTTTTGTTCCTTCCCAGCATTTTTCCCCTTCATGAATAAAGACCACCTTTGCCCCAATTTCCATAACCGAATTCATATCATGCGTATTAACGATGGTTGTCATATTATATTCTTCAGTGATTTCTTTAATAAGGTAATCAATGACGATAGCTGTTTTGGGATCCAGTCCGGAATTGGGCTCATCACAGAATAAATATTTTGGATTGAGGGCCATAGCACGGGCTATTGCAACTCTTTTTTTCATTCCACCACTGATTTCAGATGGATAAAGATAATTTGCATTTTCAATATTTACTCTTTTCAGGCAAAAATTTGCCCGTTCTATTTTTTCATCAAGACTCATATTGGTAAACATATCCATAGGATAGATAATATTTTCCTCCACTGTTGATGAATCGAACAATGCCCCTCCCTGGAACATCATACCGATCTGTCTGCGGAGGGCTTTTTTTTCTTTAAAGTTCAGTTTGTTAAAAACCACGTCTTCATATAGAATTTCTCCTTCATCAACATCATGGAGACCAACAATGGCTTTTAACAAAACGGTTTTGCCTGACCCACTTTGTCCAATGATCAGATTGGTTTGTCCCTGTTCAAAAGTTACGGATATGTTTTTCAAGACATATACGCTATTAAAAACCTTGGATACATTCCTGACTTCTATCATGAAAGCAACAATTGGGTTAAAATGACATTAAAGAAGAGAATTGCTATACTGCTATAGACAACAGCACGGGTACTGGATTTACCTACTTCAAGTGATCCTCCCTCAACATAATATCCATGGTAAGCAGAAACGGAAGTGATAATAAATGCAAATACTACAGTCTTAATTAAGGCATAGGTAATGTAAAAGGGGATAAAAGCATATTGAATACCAAAAATATAGTCTCCGGCAGGAATTACTCCCGTAATTAAAACAATTATCCAGCCTCCAAATACACCAACCACAATGCTGATAATTGTTAAAATGGGATTAAAAAAAACGGCAGCTACGATTTTGGGCAGGATTAAATAACTGGCGGAGTTAACCCCCATGATTTCGAGAGCATCGATTTGCTCGGAAATTCTCATTGATCCAATTTCCGAAGTAATATTTGAGCCCACCTTTCCGGCTAAAATAAGAGCCACTACTGTAGAGGAAAACTCAAGAAGCATGGAATCCCTGCAACCAAGCCCGATAAGATATTTTGGGAATATTGGATTTTCGGTGTTATAGGCGGTCTGCAGGGTAATTACAGCGCCCATGAAAAAAGAGATAATAATAACTATCCCGATTGAACTAACTCCAAGGTTCATCATTTCCCTGATGATTTGCCTGTAATAAATATTGCCTTTCTCCGGTTTTGAAAAAACTTTTGCCAGTAAACCAAAATATCTTCCCAGGTGATAGAATACTTGCATGTTTGGATGGCTTTTATTTTGTTTAAAATTACAAATAT
>DAOVQI010000326.1 GCA_030628785.1 Bacteroidota bacterium | reverse complement strand
TTTATATGTATTCAGGATTAATAAAAGGTCATTTAAAATGATTTTTTGTTCCCCTATCCGCTCATTTATTTCAGGATAATTGTTATCCTTGGCAACCTGGGTAGCCAGGTACATCCCTTCAACCCATAATCCGGTAATAATTAATGCACTCAGATGACTTCTTTTTGTTTCCCTCAAATGCTTATCCATTTTATTAAAGCTGCGAATAGACAAATACATCAGGGAATCTATATTATGCCCTGTGGATGCCAATCGTTTTAAGGTGTCAAAATCGATATATTGACCAACATTTATACCTTCAGCCAGTTGTTTGATGGCAGTGATATAATCAATAGCCGATGATGTTTTTTTGTAAATGTTCAGATATCCCAAATCAGCTCCATAAACGCCTAATTTATAAGCTTTATTGAAATTAGTGCTTAAATTGCTAACAGATGCGCTTGGGCTAAGATACTTTTGGGAAAAGGGAACTCCAAGGCTATTGACAATGGCAGCGATCTCAACAGGGGAGGCTATGTTCTGAATGACGTCTTCCATAGCGTCTTCAGTTAACTCAATAGGGCCCAGGGCAGCGATTGAGTCGGGAACCACAAATTCGTCTTCCCCGGTAGTGTCTCCGATATTCTTGCATGACACAAAAAAAATCAGAATAAAAAGCCATACAAAAATTTGCTTGATCATTTTTAAAATTGATTTTAAATGTTCTACAAATATATAAAAAAGTAAATATCAAACAGTTTAAAGCGATCAAATTTCTTTCCTGAATTTAATTTTTTCGAACAGACCAATGATTCTTTTTAATAGCTCAAAATACAATGTCAGATACAAAACAACACACATTGACCAAACTACAAGGATATTAACATGATAGGTGTTAAATAAATTTCCCATAAATCCTTTTCGCGGAGCGAAAAAATGTGTTCTTAAAGTGGATAGCCCCCGGGGGATTGGATCCTGAAAAATAGGTTCAAATTTTTGGATAAGTTCATCATTATATTCTATGATCTTATTTTTTTCTTTTTCGAAGAATTTCTTAACAATCTCCGAAACCCTTTCGTTAAAATAGGCGTCATAAAGAGCCTCAAATTCCTCCGGTTTATTTTCAAGAAAGTAAATCCTTCGATTTTCTCCTTCAAGATCAGCTTCCTGAAACATTTTGTTATAATAAGCGTTCAGTTCCCTAAGATAATCACGGGTAGCTTGAGCCACTTCAATATTGAATGATTCCGGGATTAGTTTATCAATATCTTTAAACCGAACTTCCTTAACAAATTGGTTTTCTTTGATGATTTCATTTCTCAGTAAGGGGATTTTGCTTCTGTTTTCAGGTGTCAGCTTGTTTTTATTATAATCGGAAATTACCTGATTCAATGCTTCATTAAGCTTTGGCAAAGTATATATCATTTTAAAACTGGCAACACTTTCCTTCTTCTCCTGGTCATAAAATAATTTCTCATATTTATTCGCTTTGAACTGATGGACCATTAACGCTTCGTAGGTCCATTTTGTAGCCATTAATTCTGCAACCAATGGTACTTTATCGACGCTGCCAATACGCCGGTTCAGCTTATCAAAACTAAACATTGCTCCGCTAAGGACCATCATGGGAATCATAATAAGTGGAATAATAATATATATGGTTACGGCAGAATTGAATGAAGTAGAAATGTTCAGGCCAAGCATATTGGCAAAAGCAGAGGTCGTAAACAGGGCCAGCCAGTATGCCAGATTCATATCTTTTATTCCCAGGATACTATTGCCGATAATAACAAATAAAAAGGATTGGATAGCCGAGATAAGAAAAAGGATCATAATTTTTGCCAAAAGGTAACTCGAACGGCTGAGGTTTATGAATTTTTCACGCTTTAGTATTTTCCTGTCCCGGAAGATTTCTTCGGCACTTACTGTTAATCCTAAAAAAAGTGCAACAATCAAGCTCATAAAAATGTAGATGGGAATGTTTTCATTCTCACGGAAAATGTAAATGCTGGAATTGGGGTCGGCGATATACCGGATAATAAAGCTAAGCATAAAAGCTAAGACCGGAGCTTCCAGAAGTGTTAAGGTTATGTACTGTTTGTTTGAAATTTTAGAGAGAAAATCCCTGATGGAATATAGGGTAAATTGTTTAATTCGGGAGGGTATATTTAAATTCGATGGAGGGATTTCACTTTCGTGGTGAACACTATCCAGCTTAATTTGTTCCTTGAAATGTTTCAGCCATTTTGGGGGAGCAACTTTTCTTTTATTGGTGTATTTTCCAAATTCATCAACCACCTTGGCGTCAAGGATATTAAAAATAAGCTCGGGATTAACGCTACCGCAAACCGGACATTCTCCAATCTCCCGGTTTATTTGTGCATCCAGGGTTTTGAAATATATTACCGCTTCTACCGGGTTGCCGTAATAGACCATATATCCTCCTGTATCAAGGATAACAACATTGTCAAACAATTTAAAAATATCGGATGAGGGCTGGTGTATTACGACAAAAACAAGCTTGCCTTTCAATGCCAGTTCCCTGAGCAGGTCCATTACATTTTCCGAATCGCGGGATGACAAGCCGGATGTAGGCTCATCCACAAACAGGATGGATGGTTCCCGGATCAATTCAAGGGCAATGTTTAATCTTTTTCGCTGCCCGCCACTAATGATTTTATTAAAGGGAGACCCTACCTTTAAATCTTTTTTCTCAAATAGATCAAGGTTTATCAGGGTTTTATTGACCAGTTTAATAATTTCATATTGGGATTTATTCTTGAAGCATAGTTTGGCATTAAAATATAAATTTTCAAAGACAGTAAGTTCTTCAATTAATAAATCATCCTGAGGGATATATCCAATAATTCCCTTTAGTGTATTTTTATCTTTATGAAGATCAAAACCATTTATCTTAATTTGACCGGAAGAAGGCTTTTGAATTCCGCTTAAAATATTTAACAAAGTGGTCTTGCCCGTACCACTGGCACCTAAAATACCAATCAGTTTACCTTGTTTTTCAGAAAAACTAATGTCGCTAATGCCCATGCCTCCGGAAGGGAATTGATAACATACATTGTTTACAACATATGAAATCCTGGTGGTGGTAATGTCAGTAAGAAATTTTGACATTACGTCACTATAATAGATGGGCTTTCCTTTTGATAATCTGAGGGAACTTCCGGGAGCAAGTAGATATACCCGGCCTTGATGAACCAGAAGTCCGTTTAAAAGAACTTCTTCTTTAGCATCATGTTTCAGGAAATACAGATCAACGCTTTTTATTCGCAGAATAAATATGTTTTTCTTAAAAACATGAGACTGGATTTGTTTACAATATTTGCATTTGTAAGTGTTTTCACTGATTACCAATATATTCGGATAATCAAGGTCTTCTATCTGATCATATTTTATATAATTCTCAACATCGGTAAATTCTTCTCTTGAGATATTAAAAACCTCAGCAACAGTATTGATGATGGTCATCCTCTGGGAGGTAAATTTCTTATCAGCATTTACCAGTTCGAATAACCTAACCAGGACAACCAACTTTTGTTTTTGTGTTAGTGTCCGGTTGATCTTTTTGCAAATACCGAATATTCTAACGGAATCCTTTACTGAGGTAGGCCGGTGGTCTGAAATTTCCGGTTTAACTTCTCCAATTCCTGCGAAATCTTCAAAAAGGTCTAAATATTCCCTGACCGCTTCAGTATTCAATTGTTGAGTCAGGAAATTTACAACATACTCCCTTTCCTTATCCCCAACTCCGCCATCCTGTTTTACAATAAGGGCAAATAGTTGCATTAATGCTTTTAAAATTTCTTCACTCATTGGTCAGAAGCTAGTTAATGTGAGTTCGATACAAATATAAATTTCTTTTTTTTGATTATTAAATTATTAAGAAGAAACAAAGGTACATAAAGATAAACCTAACGAATAGATTCTCACCTGATTAATTACTTACGTGAGATCGGTTACTCACTTTGTTCGTGAGATCACTTCGTTTAGTTCGCTTAGTTAA
>DAOVQI010000254.1 GCA_030628785.1 Bacteroidota bacterium | reverse complement strand
CCTCCTCCTTTGCATGATAAATATCCACATACTTCTGCGGATTCCGGTCGATCACGGGAAACCAGGTACTTTGAACCTGCACCATGATCCTGTGGCCTTTCAGGAAAGTGTGACATTTATCCCGCAGATCCAATTCAATCTCTGTTACTTTATTTGGTATCATTGGCTCAGGATTTTCGAAACTGTTCCGGTATTTACTCCGGAATACTTCACCGGCAAGCAGCATTTGATAATCTCCCATTTTGCCAAGTTCATCGCCCGGATAAACATCGATCAATTTAACTATCCAATCAGCACCTGTTCCTGTTGTGGAAACATAAATATCTGCTTTAATCGGACCGGCTATAGTTATATTCTCAGTTAAAATATCGGATTGGTAAGTTAGGACGTCTGGTCTTCTCGCGGCAAACCTCTGATCTTCAACCATCCATAAATACCCCTGACGGGTTTGAATATTGGTTGACCACGGTACCGGTTTGTCCGGATCACTGATATATGAATCAAACGCCTTATCTGATTCTTCAGCAGGCTGAATAAATGATAGTTTTCCACCAGCATGAAAATAAAGATCCTTTTCCACTGCTTCTTCAGGAGACCATTGATCGTACGACTTCCATTGGTTCGATCCTGTTTCAAAAACCAATGCTTCAGGCAGATCAAGTTCTCCTTCATCTTTCAGGTAATACATAAAGAACGGGTATTCAACTTTTTCTCTGAAATAGACCCCCGTTTTTTTATCAAACTGAATGTCGCCCAACATGTCTCCATCCATGCTGCTCCATCCTCCATGATGCCAGGGACCAACTACCAGGGTACTTTTATTATCAGGATTTTTCTCTTCAATGGTATAGTAAATACTCATCGGACCATAAAAATCTTCAGCATCAAACCACCCGGCAACATTCAGGACAGGATGACTGATGTTGTTCAGATGCTGAAGCACATTCTGTTTCTCCCAATACTCGTCATAGTCCCCATGCTCCATGTATTCATTCCAGGTTGGTACACGATCGTGCATGTATTTACTATTTATATTAGAGATTGAGCCAATGTCCAGAAAAAACTTATAGCCATCGCTCGTACCGTATTCGAACCGTGGAGGACGAGCTGTTGTCTGGCCGGTCCTTGTCTGTGCCGAGCCAATAAGCCAGCTGAATGTATACATAAGCCGAAAAGCGCCGTTATGATGGAAATCATCACCAATCCACATATCAGCAGGGGAAGCCTGTGGTGAAGATGCTTTTAAGGCAGGATGGGCATCAATCATTCCCATTACTGTTTGCCATCCTGGATAAGAGATTCCCCATTGACCGACACGCCCATTATGATTAGATATGTTTTTCAATAACCACTCGATTGTATCAAATGTATCACTGCTTTCATCTGTATCCCTGGAATTTTGCTTTTTGGTAATATGGGGTTTCATTACGATGAAATCTCCCTCAGATTTGAATTTACCACGAACATCCTGATAAACAAAGATAAAACCTTCACCTGGATACAGATCATTTGGTCCTAATCTGTTTGTATAGTTTGTAGGTCCATAGTTACGAACTGAATACGGTGTTCTTTTAAAAAGTATGGGATATTTTTTACTCGTGTCTTTAGGAATATAAACCTGAGTATATAGGTTAACACCATCCCTCATAGGAATCATATATTCGTATTTAGTGTAATGCTCCAGAACGGTAAGGTATCTGGATCCTCTTAAATTATCAGGATTGAGTTCGACTGATTTCCTGTAATTTTCTATTGCCAATTCAATGTCCCCATGGACCATACAAGCTTCTGCGTAACTGTCATATGTATTCCATGCATCCGGATATGTCTCCATATTGAGTTTAAATATCCCAAGGGCTTCTTCTATCTTACCCAAATCATAGAAATATTCACACCCTAAGTCATTCAATGCGTTTTCTCTAAAAATATAGACACCGGGATGATTCTTTCGCACTGTCTGAAATACTTCGACAGCTTTGTCAATTCCTTGCGTGCGAATGATACTAAAAAAATTTTCTTCTGTTGGTATTTTCTCCTGTGCAGTAACACTTAGTGAGAAGAAAAACATACACAAAAAAACGATTAATTTAAATTGATTTTTTCCCATTTCAATATCGCTCCTTTTTTTTCTGCTCCTCCCACAATTCCCTGTAGTTGGTTAATTTTATGCCTTTTTTAAGTATTATAGATTTCACTTCGATACTGGTGAGTACATCCAATTCTGCTGCTCTGTGCTTTCCGACCCCGCCTCCGGGGAATATACTTTCAGGTTTTGTGTGTATGAGCGCATTCTGCTCCGGGGAATCTATACCTATATGACATACCCATAAATATACACCCGGCTCTTCGAGTTCATCAAGCATTTTTACTGCCAATTCTTTTTTCTCTTTTTCAGGCGCCCGATATACTCCCCGGAGATGTTTTTCTCCCATCCTGCCTGATACGGGAACATTATATTCACGACCTAATTTTTCAACAATTGCTTTGTCAACACTTCCATAATGAATGTCGATATACTGGACATTAATCCCTTTTTTTAGAGCCAGTTCGATCTGCGCGCGCGCTTCTGCTTCCATCTCTTCAGGTTTCGGGTTATTAGCCTGGAGTTCTTCAGGGTATCTGAAAAGAAATCCGTCTTCATCCACCAGGGATGATACCTGATCCCACGGAAGTACCGGTCTCCACCGATATCCGCGCCATTCGCCGACAAGACAGAGGTGAACCCCTACACACCATCCGGGATTCTTCCTGCAGAGTTCCGCAGCACCCTCAAACCATGGTGCACATACCTGAATTCCACCACAAGTCAGTACACCACTGTTAAAAGCCCGCTCAAAAGCTTCAAGAGAACCCTGGGTCATACCCATGTCATCTCCTCGGATAATGAGCCTTATATCCTTGTCACTTCCTGTTCCCGCTGTTATAAGTATTACAAGTAAGAAAATAACAGCAATGCTTAATTTTTTTCTCATTTGTTTATTCATGATGAACCCTTATAT
This sequence comes from Bacteroidota bacterium, assembly GCA_030628785.1. Classification (GTDB taxonomy): domain Bacteria; phylum Bacteroidota; class Bacteroidia; order Bacteroidales; family VadinHA17; genus CAZEWS01. The sequence goes on along the minus strand of DAOVQI010000254.1, from coordinate 2,447 downwards.
TATTTTACAGAGAGCTGTCATAGTAATTCAGTGTCTGTAAGATACAAATTCTTTGTTTTTTCAATGTTATATCATCAGAATGCCTTGTTTCCGTTGATAAATATGCTGGTAACACGGTTATCATGGATATCATCAAGTCGTCCATTTCCCACTCTCCATTCGATGATTTTGTTTTACGAATATACCTCTCGAAATTGCTCCGCTACTATGTCAATCTCCTCATCCGTTGAATGGATATTTATCCCAAAAGATGCTCCCAAACCGGCATCCACCACGCCAACGGTGAGATTGACAGATCGGCTTAAAATATCGTCAGTTTGCGGATAGGCGCCTTTGTCGTGCGGCAGATTACGTTCCGCCAGCCAATGGTTGACGTGTTCCATATTCGCATACACGTGCCAGCCACTGCGATCCACCGTGGTTGTTCCCAGTTTCTTTGCCACCTGAGCAGCTTTAGCAACATCCTCAAAAATGACAGTACATAATGTAGCGCAGTCGCCATCGGGATCATTAAGCGTTCTGAATTTTTTACCCGGAATGTCTGCAATGGCTGATTTTAATTTCGCTTTCTTTGATCGAAGCGTTGAAATGATGTCATCCATTTTTCGTACCTGTGCCAGAGCAACAGCGCCTGTAAGCTCGTTCATGCGGAAATTCAAACCAAGGATGTTTCGTTGCCCCACTTCAACACCGGAACGACTGGGCGAGTGTCCCTGATCGTGGAAACCAAACGCCCGTTTGTACAAATCTGTATCGTTCGTAATCATCAGTCCGCCGTCACCTGCGGTTATCGTCTTGAAAATATTCAGTGAAAAAGCACCAATATCACCGATCGATCCCAGCTTTTTTCCGTGATACGAGCCACCGTTTGCCTGACAGGCATCTTCTACTACCTTTAGATTATACTTTTTTGCAATAGCCATTATGGTATCCATATCGCAGCTGTTGCCCAACATATGAACGGGTACGATGGCTTTTGTCCTGGGCGTAATGCGTTTCTCAATATCCTTCGGGTCGATGTTCAGGCTTTCATCGATCTCGGTTAAAATTGGGATGCCACCTGAGAAAATCACCGAACTGAAAGTAGCCACAAAGGTATATGCCGGCACGATCACTTCATCGCCGGGCTGAAGCCCGATTGCCTTTAGCGCTACGATAAGAGCAGCGCTACCCGAGGTAACAGCCAGGGCATGTTTCACGCCACAATAGCGGGCGAATTCATTTTCCAATATGTATACTTTCTTCTTGTATTTGGGATCATCGAGGCTGCCGTATCGAAACAGATAGCCCGATTTCATTACGTCCAATAATTCTTGTATCTCTTCTTGACCGATGACTTCATTTCCAGGACCAGGCATATTTAACTCCTTTCGTTGTTTTACCAGAACACTATATTAACAAAATGAATTGGTTTACATTTCGCTTTTAACAAAACTTATCCAACATATTATTCTACTGCTAATATCCAAATAATACTCCATTTTTTCAACAAAATATGTATTTAAAAGATGGAAAAGTGGAACGTTTGAGCGAACTTGAGAGCGAAAACCTCATGAGCAGGTTGTGGGAAGGACCGTGGGAGCGAATAATGATGGAAGAATGGAATAGAGAAGTAATGGGATATTGGAAGGATGTCCCGAAGGGAGAGGTCTCTGTCAGGTCTTGAATCTTTCGGATGGGTTATATTTATGAATAATTTATATTAAAACAAACATAGCTCTTTTCAGCCGTTTAGCCGTGTCACGGTTGGAACCGGGGCACGGCTGTTTTTTCTTATCTTAGCTATTTAAATTTTACTAAATTAGCACTGGCTTCTATTTAAATCCTGAACATAGTAATTTTGAAAAAAAATCATTCAGATAATCCTAAGGGCATTGATAAACAGGCTTTTGAAGTCTTATTCAAAAGTTATTTCCCTATCCTGTGCACCTATGCACAAAAATACGTCCGGGATCTGGATACTGCTAAAGAAGTTGTTCATAACGTTTTTATTCATCTATGGGAAATCAGGGATACGGTTAATACGGAAAAACCTCTCAAATCATACCTGTATACGTCTGTCCGCAACCGTTGCCTGAACTATATCAGAGATGACAAAAAATTCAATCATGAAATCCAACCTGATAACCCAGGTGTTGAACCCCTCACTGAACCGGTCGATTATTTAGCCGAAACGGAACTCGCTGAAAAAATCAACCAAGCAATTGATTCCCTGCCTGAGCGATGCAGGGAAATTTTTATTATGAACCGGTTTGATGAAAAAAAATACCATGAGATCGCAACTAAACTAAACATATCAATAAAGACCGTGGAAACCCAGATGTCAAAAGCTTTGAAACTATTACGGATTAAATTATATAGAGTCTATATACACAATTATTGAGAATTTGAACAAATGGACAAACTTCATTATAAAACCGAAAATGAGTTAATCCAAGAACTTAGCT
>DAOVQI010000333.1 GCA_030628785.1 Bacteroidota bacterium | reverse complement strand
TGTTCTTATTGAAAAACCCATTTGTGTAAATGCAAAAGAAACCAGGAAATTAATTGAAACGGCAAGGGGAAAACAGGTCTTTCTTATGGAAGCAATGTGGACACGCTTTTTACCAGTTATTGAGATGATAAAAAACTGGTTAAAGGACAGTGTACTGGGGGAGGTTAAGATGTTGTTTGCAGATTTTGGCTTTAATTTTCCCTTCGATGCGGAAAGTCGCATCTTTAATCCAAATCTGGCTGGGGGTGCATTGCTTGATTTAGGCATCTATCCTGTTTATTTTTCCACTATGGTTTTTGCTCAATTTCCGGTTGACATTTCCAGCAAGGCAATTTTAGGCAAAACGGGTATCGATGAACAGTCAGCTTATATATTAAAATACAGGAATGGAGAGTTAGCCATGCTGGCAAGTACTCTCAAGGCTTTAGCTTCCCAAAGTGCAACCATAACAGGTACAGGTGGATCAATATTTGTTCCTGAGTTTTGGAAAGCAAGAAAGGCCAGAATTACCATTGATGGGAAAAAGTCAAAAATGGTTGAACCTGACTTTGAGGGTAACGGATATAATTATGAAGCCCTTGAAGTAATGAGTTGCTTGAAAAGAGGTGAGCTTGAGAGTAAGTCTATGTCTTTGGATGAATCCCTGATGAATATGCAAATTATGGATAGCATCAGGCAACAAATCGGGTTGGTTTATCCGTTTGAAAAATAATGGAACTAAATTTATATGGACAAAGTGTTTCAAAATATTAAAATTGCAGTCGATTTTGACGGAACCATAGTCGATCATGAGTATCCGGAAATAGGCAAGGAAAAATTGTTTGCATTCGAAACCTTAAAGGAACTTCAAAAACAAGGGTGTCGGCTGATTTTATGGACTATCCGAACTGGCAGGGAACTTGAGGAAGCTGTTGAATTTTGCAGACAAAAGGGAGTGGAATTTTACGCTGTGAATAAGAACTATCCGGAGGAAAAGTTTGAAGAAGATGTTGCCCGGAAGATTGAGGCAGACATATATATTGATGACCGTAATATTGGCGGATTCTATGAATGGCATAGGGTTTGGGAGATGCTAAATCCGGAGATTGAACACGAACGGTTAACAATTGAAAAACAATATTCAAAACCCGGTTTGTCCTTCAATTCATTGATACAAAGATTTTTAAAACTAAAGAAAAAATCGTAACTAATCAGCCTTAGATAAATTCTAATTCTTAACAAATTATAGCCAAAATCGTAATAGTAATTTAAAGAATGAATATTTGGTTTAAATCAATTTAAAATGCCACTATCCCGAACCCGATAGTTATCGGGTTTCGGGACCAAGACACAAAGAAAAGCACTAAGGGCATATCTTTGTGAAACTTAGTGACTTCGTGTCTTTGTGGCTATAAAAACTTACTGAATGACTAGTTACAATAAATTAAAATATAATAAGAATGAAGGTGAATAAATACAGGTATATTTTCGCTCTGATATGTACTTGTTTTGTAATTCTATGTTTTTTTTCCTGTTCTTCAGAGAATCCTTCTATAAGTAACAAGAAAATTCAGACACATAAAGACAGTCCGGTTAAAAAAAGGATTAGTGCGATAAATGAACCTAAGCCAAACTCAGATTTTGAAACAGGCGATTTGGTAACCATAACAGTGAGTCGTTTGGATACATCGGTAAATATCGATTCAGTCCAATTCTTTGTTGATGGAGTTTTCGTTGGGACTTCCACCGGAACGAAAAGAACCTACACATGGAATTCATCAGAGGCAAAAGCCGGCAGACGAAATATCAAAACAATCACATATTGTAGAAGCCATCCGAAAGAAGTGAATAACATTTCCATTTTTATGTTTTCGGATTTAGTTCCCCGGCAATATGGATTTCAAATTATTCATGCTTTTCCACATGATCAGGATGCATATACACAAGGGCTTGTTTATGATTTGGGCTTTTTATTTGAGAGTACCGGTCAGTATGGTAAATCTTCATTAAGAAAGATAGAGCCTGAAACAGGAAAACTGATAAGCAGTAAGAAATTACCACCTGACCTGTTTGGTGAAGGGGTCTGTATTTTTAAAGAGAGGATAATCCAATTGACCTGGAAATCCCGGATTGGGTTTGTTTATGATAAGAAAAGTTTTGAATTGATAAATAAAATTGAATACCAGACCCAGGGGTGGGGAATTACTTCCGACAGCGAAAAACTAATTATGAGTGACGGTAGCAATACAATTTATTTTCTTGAACCGGAATACTTCACTGAATTATCAAGAATTGAGGTGTATGACAACAACGGGCCTGTAAATAACCTTAATGAGCTTGAATTTATTAATGGGGAAATCTATGCAAATGTTTATCAGACGGATAAAATCGTGAAAATTGACCTTTTAACCGGAAAGGTATTGGCATGGATAAACCTGGAAGGATTGCTATCAGAAAAAGATTATCATAAAAAGATTGATGTATTGAACGGAATTGCATATGACCAGGAAAAAAACAGGCTTTTTGTAACGGGAAAGATGTGGCCGAAATTATTTGAAATTGAATTAGTTATGATGAAGTGAATTCAATAGAAATTTGCTCACTATGTTATTCGCTACCCACATGCAGGCGCACAATCCCGCTCATGAGGTTTTCGCTCTCAAGTTCGCTCAAACGTTCGTTCGTGTCATTTGCTCGTCCCGAAAAACTGCAAACTTGTTTGCTTAGTTTTTACTCCACTCCTTAGCCTGCATTGGTAATTACATTCAAACTCTTTGGTAAAATATTAAATTCAACCGGAGTATGTCCAAGGGATTCCCCATCTGCTTCCAGGTAAGCTACAGGATCGGCATTGATAAGGATATTCCTGCCAGTGAAACTTTCTACTCTTGGATGTTTCAAGATTGTACCATTATATAGTTTTGGTAAACTCCGGATGATCTCAATTTTTTTCATTTTTTTGATAACGGTTAAAGCGAATAATCCATTATCAGGAACTGCATTGGGTGTCAGCATCATACCTCCTCCGGCATATTTGCCAATACCTAAACATACGGTGAATATTTCATCTTCTATCTTATTTCCGTCAATGATTATTTCCGCTTTAACATCCTTATATTTAAAAAGAGTGGTAAGAATATTGATTAAATAGATCAGTACTCCTGAACGCCCTTTTTCTTTTTGCTGATTTGTTTTCTTAACGACCTTGGCATCAAACCCTAATCCTGCGATATTAATGAAGTATCTTCTTTCTTGCTTACCTGAGCTGTAATATTGTATAACCCCGATATCCTGTTTAGCGGTTTTACAGGTTTTCAGGATAGATATTGCTTCTTTGTAGTTTCTCGGAATGTTATACATCCTTCCCCAGTCATTGCCGGTTCCCACTGTTATCATTCCCAGGGCGATTTCTTCAGTCGGGTATTTGTCTTGAGTAAAAACACCGTTAACAACTTCATTCAAGGTTCCATCTCCGCTAACTACAATGATATTTTTATAACCTCGCTCGATATTTTGAGCTGTCAGATGAATAGCGTGCAATTTCCGTTCAGTAAAGAAACAGTTGAACTTTATTCCGGATTCACTCAAAAGCCGCGAAATCTCTTCCCAGTCTTTTCCTCCTTTTTTCCTTCCGGCATTTGGATTTACGATGACTAACCATTCTTTGTTGGGATCGCAGGACATGATTTTCAATATTTAAGGATTTGTGATAATAAAAGTAAGAACATAGTTTCACAAATTTACCCTGTGAAATATTGCTTCGCAATAAATCTTCGATTTATTTCACAGGGTGAATTAAAAAAAACCTTAATTTTCAGGTTTCATAAATAATTAGTTAATAGTCGGCCCGCCCGTACCGAACGGTACGTTCGGGCGGGCAGTCCACAGTCGGCAGTC
>DAOVQI010000369.1 GCA_030628785.1 Bacteroidota bacterium | reverse complement strand
TCTTTCCTCCAGAAGCTCCAATAAAGTAAGATTAAGGCACAAAAGGTGACCTTCAAAATATTAGGATTGAGCAAAGGAGATTATAAAAGATAATAAAAAAGAATGAAATAAAACTTGTCTATAATAAATTAGGCATCCCTTTGGGAGAAACTGCCACAGCAAATTTGAAATAACCTGCTACCCTTCGGCGCAATTATCCAAAAGCCAAATTAGAAAGCAACAAAAAAAATGTTTAATCAATGTTCTATTCAATAATAAGTTTGTAACTTGTGTATGTTTTTTTTTAATTTCGGAATTATATTACCAAATATCCATTATATACAACCTAAATATCAAATACAATGAAACGCAGAACATTCGTCGAAAAATGCCTTTCCTGGGGGATCGTCTTAACTGCCTTTCCTCTTTTTGGAAGGAACAAAAAGTATGACCCAAAAACTGAATTTCCAAAACGGACATTGGGAGAAACAGGAGAAAAGCTTTCCATTATCGGGTTTGGCGGTTTATTGGTCAGCGGAGTTGAACAGGCAACTGCAAACAACATGGTTGCATCGGCCTTTGATAGAGGAATCAATTATTTTGATGTTGCACCATCCTACGGAAATGCCGAAGAACACCTGGGTCCGGCACTGAAGCCATACCGGGATCAATGCTTTCTGGCATGCAAAACCCTTGAACGTGATAAAGCAGGGGCAGAAAAAGAATTGTATGAGTCGTTGAAAAAATTAAAAACCGATCATTTTGATCTATATCAATTGCACGCTCTGACCAAAAAGGAGGATGTTGAGAAAGCTTTTGGACCAAACGGTGCAATGGAAACTGTTCTGAAAGCCAAACAAGAAGGGAAAATCCGTTTTATTGGATTTTCTGCTCATTCTGAGGAAGCAGCCCTTCTGGCTATGGCAAAATTCGACTTTGATACCATACTTTATCCTATAAATTTTGTTTGCTGGAACCAGGGCAATTTCGGACCTAAAGTGGTTAATAAGGCCAGGGAGAAAAAAATGGGCATTCTGGCACTCAAGGCGCTTGCATTTACAAGAATTCCGGAGGGTACAAAAAAGCCCTATGACAGACTGTGGTATATACCAATTGAAGACAAAAAAGTGGCAAATCTTTCGGTACGGTTCACTCTGTCACAAGGAGTAACCGCTGCAATTCCACCGGGAGACCCTGGATTCTGGGACATTGCATTAGATACAGCACAGAATTATTCGCCTGTCACCAATGAGGAAATTACAGAATTGAAAAGGATTTCAACCGGAGTGGTACCATTGTTCCAGGCATAATTTATGAGCTATTCGTCAGACCACTCTAAGTGGTCAGACGAATTTCCATTAAAGTGGAAACTTCCATGTTGTACTTATTAGATTTAAATATGCAGCAGTAATAGTCCGGATTTGTAAATAGTTTTTATGTCCTAATTTACTTTTTTTCTGTTCCGGTCCATGAACCGATATTTCCCTGATGATCGATGGTAGTTGGACCGGTTATTCCTTTCCATCTTTACCCCTTTACCCCGGGCTCTCCCGATATCAATCGGGACGGGGCTATTGTCCTGCCTGGCAGGCAGGCAGGTGTTAGACCCTTACAGGGTCAATCATTGAACATAAAGTTTACAATTTTGATCTTCGCAAAAAGTTTTTCTGTATTGAAGACCTGCCAGGGTCTTCCCGAGGGATGCCCAGAAAGACCTGCCTGCCCGCCGTAGTATGCGAAGGCAGGGCAGAGTCGATGGGTCTCGCTTTAATGTGAATGGTATTTCGCAGGCCCTAATATTTTTAAAAGAGATAAACGGAGAAGATCTTCATTGAGTTCACCATCTGTTGAAAATAGATACTGAATTAATGCTTTGTTATTTTTTACAGATTGCAATATTTTAGGAGTCAGGATTGCACCCAATGAAGATACCATACACCCCTCAGGAGCAACATTTACAACCAGATCTGTCCCTTCATTCAGTTGCGATATTGTTTCACCAACATATGGAACCAGTTCGCCGCATGGCTTAAATGTAGGAAGTACCGGTTTGGCTTCTGCAATGATCTTTTTCATTTTGTGGGGAATTTCCATACCGGAAACCTTATATAATGGTTTTGCTAACACATTCCTGAGATTATTGATAGTCTTTGTTGTTTCTCTAATATGACATTTCTTTTCTTTAATTAAATTCATTAATCTGTTTTTCTCACTCTTCTCATCAGCATACTTTAGTTTATTTTGGTAGATATTAATATCTCTGTTGGCAAAGGTGATTCTTGATTCAAATATATATTCAAAATAACACCATATAGGGGTGCAGGAAAGGTTAAAAGAACCAAATCCAATGGTATCTATCAGGAATTTGAGAATCTCTTCGATTTGGGCGACTCGTAAATAGACCTCACCTTCGACATGAATTTTTACTTTTCTATTTTTTAAATCTGACTTATTTTTTTGAATACGTAACCATTTATAATTGTACTCTTTTAAAATTCTCCGAATCCCGTTATTATTAAACAAACCGTAACCAAAATATTGAGCAAGTCCGCCAAGTTTTGGAAGTTTTCGTTCAATTTTATCAACTATAAACCGTGCAAATTTACTCGGTTTTATATTATGCTCTAATATATCATAGACAGTTTGCTTTAATTTGCTGAAGTCAAGTTTTAGTTTATCAAATTCTTTATAATTCCTGCAGTTTGAACCGGCTTTTAAATAGATGGAATGTAATACACCCATCACAATAATCGCTTGAAATCCTTGTATGGTTATCCATTTTTCTACCTCCGGGATATAGTCATCTTTGTCATGTAATTCAGTAGCTATATTTACCAGAAATTTTATTGGAAAGTGTATGTTCCGTCCATCCGGGGTTTGGTTAAGGGAATTTTCAAGCATTTTGTTAAAATTGAGTTTGCATATATCCATATACTGTCCTTGTCTGCAAGGGCCGTCACCACTATGCATAAATAACACTACTCTTTCTTTCCCCTTGACCAAAGGATCATCCGTTTCTTTTCGTCTGATAAAATCGTCTATAGCATGTAACATGTCTGAAAAGACGGCTGCCAATGGAGCACAAACTGAATCTCCTACATATTTTCTGCCGGTCTTTATTTTTTCTTCCAGATCGTAAGAATCGTCGTCGTAATTGTCAATTACGGTTAAGCCGGAGGCTCTAAATACAGAAACAACTGCCCGGTTATCGTTCATCGTGGGGAAATAAATTACATCAGTTTCTTTATACAGACCATCCAATGAGAACTCATCTAAAAATCCTATGGAAAAATTTGTCTTTTTCTTTCCGGACAGCTCATTGTGCAAATTTTTATTTAATTGATTTAAATGCGTATTTATACGATTTTCAAGATGAGCCAGTTCTGCAATCATTGCATCAGATTGAATTAATAGTGAAGGGATATTTTTAGT
>DAOVQI010000079.1 GCA_030628785.1 Bacteroidota bacterium | reverse complement strand
TTTAGAAATGTCTAAAATGTAAAATTTAAAATGACTAAAATATCGCAAGGATAAACTAATTTTTTAAACAGCGCCAAAGGCCTGCCCTAATGACTTCGGTCGGGCGGGCATCACAATGCGATAAGTTGTTTTTTTTCTACTCAACCACCTCCCCCTCCCTTCGGTCGGGTACTCCCCGCCTGAACGAAAGAATTCATTCTTTCGGGCAGGCTCCTTTCCAAGGAGGAGAATTTTGTGTTAGTATATTAAACACAAGAACTCAATATTTGTTGCCGACCTCCCACAAGCTATCCTCTATCCTGGCCGGCGAACCTTCATGATCTTAGCTTAAGTGCTATTATAATCTTAATTGCCAACTTGTTTTTCATCCTTGTCTGTGAGAAAATGTTTTATCATGAAGGTTTCATTTTAGGCATTTTAGTCATTTAATTTATTTTAGTGCATTTTAGTCATTTTAACTCATTTTAGTTCATTTTTATCCCCAACATACTAACTTTGTATCTTTCAGTACAAACCTTTAAATGAATTCAACATGAAAGATTTTCTTAAATACACCCTTGCCACCATTGTGGGAATATTTATTGCCTCCATCATTCTTTTCTTCTTATCCATGGGTATAATTGGAGTAATGATCTCGGCCGGAGATAAACCGGTAACCGTACAATCCAATTCAGTATTATACTTTAAAGTTGATAAGCCTATCCCCGACCGCACTTCAAACAATCCCTGGGAGAATTTCAATTATTTTACATTTACCATTTCGCCCCGTTTAGGTTTGAATGACATACTTGAAAACATTGACAAAGCGAAAACAGACGATAACATTAAAGGGATATTTATTGAAACCGGTTTAATCTCTCCGGGATTAGCCACCATTGAGGAGATCAGGAATGCCCTGATCCGTTTCAAAGAATCGGGAAAACTTATCATCTGTTACAATGAAAACATCCTTCTACAATCAGCCTATTACCTTGCAAGCGTTTCGGATAAAGTTTATTTGAACCCGGAAAGTTTGATGGAATTTTTCGGGTTACGATCCGAAATCATATTTTATAAAGGAGCATTGGAGAAATTAGGTATCGACGTTCAGATTATTCGTCATGGTAAATTTAAGAGTTATGTCGAGCCCTACACACTGAAAAAAATGAGCAGTGAAAACAGGGAACAGATCCTTACGTATATTAGCGCCATTTGGGATCATTTGTTAAAGGGGATATCGAAAGAAAGGAATATAAGCATTGAAAAGCTAAATGAGTTTGCTGATTTATTAACCATTAAAAATTCACAAGCTGCATTGGACAACAACCTCATCGACGGTTTGAAATACAGGGATGAAATTTTAGATGAATTAAAAGAGCTCTCCGGGATTGCAGAGAAAAAAAAGGTCCGGTTTATCAGTATGACAAAATATTCCAAAACACCAAAAAAAAGAGCATACAAAGGCCTTCCGAAAAACAAGATTGCATTAATTTATGCTTCCGGGATAATTGGATTTGGTGAAGGGTCAGAATCTTCTATCGGAGCAACAAAACTCTCCAGGGCCATTAGAAAAGCCAGGTTGGACACTACCATTAAAGCCATCGTACTGCGTGTCAATTCACCAGGAGGTAATGCACTGGCCAGTGAAATCATATGGAGGGAGGTTTATCTTGCACAACAATCCAAGCCTTTAATTACCTCAATGGGTAATGTTGCAGCATCCGGTGGCTACTACATTGTTGCACCTGCCGATACAATTGTAGCTTTTCCTACAACTATCACGGGCTCTATAGGCGTATTCGGGATCATTCCAAACACACAAAAATTTTTCAACGATAAACTTGGAATTACTTTTGATGTAGCCAAAACAAACAAACATTCTGATTTCTTATCCATGTACCGGCCGCTAAATGAGGCTGAAAGGGATTTTCTCCAACAGGCAGTTGAAAAAACGTATGATACTTTTACATCACATGTGGCTGAGGGACGGAACATGACTAAAGAAGCAGTTGATTCCATAGGTCAGGGCAGGGTCTGGAGCGGAGAAAATGCGAAAGATATAGGGCTTGTTGATGTTTTTGGCGGAATGAACAAAGCAATCGAAATTGCTGCAGAAATGGCAAACCTTGAACAATACCGAATTGTATCTTTGCCAAGGCAAATCGATCCCTTCCAAAAACTGCTGAAGGATCTTACAGGTGATATCAAATCCGGAATTCTGCAATCGGAATTAGGTGAATCATACCGACATTACAGAAATCTGAAAGAAATCATTCATGCTGAAGGCATTCAGATGAGATTACCTTATTCAATTGAAATATATTAATGAATTCAAGTTGCGGATTACGGATTGCCCGCCTGTCCCAGTCGGGCAGGCAAGTTAATTTTAATATCTTAGAAAGGATTTTAAGAATATATTCCTAAATGAATCCATACCGCAAAAAAAATTATCGTTTTTTTCTCGCCCCCTTTTCTTTTCTTTACGGCTTGATTTCAGGAATCAGAAATAAGCTTTTCGATCTGAATATCCTTCAATCGAAAGAATTTAATTTACCTGTAATTTCAATCGGAAATATTACGATTGGGGGGACTGGTAAAACTCCACATATCGAATATCTTATAGCCCTTTTAAAAGATGAATTTAAAGTTGCTACACTAAGCAGGGGGTATAAAAGAAAAACAAAATTATTTCAATATGGCACCATGGAATCGACCTGGGAAGATATTGGTGATGAACCCAGGCAAATTAAGCAGAAATTCCCTGATATTGTTGTTGCTGTCGATAATAACCGGGTACATGGTATCGAAAAACTCACAGCTGATTTTAAGGATTTAAACGTTATTTTGCTTGATGATGCTTTTCAACACAGGTATGTAAAACCCGGATTATCCATTTTGTTAATCGATTTTACCCGTCCACTATCAAAAGATCATCTGATCCCTGCCGGAATGCTAAGGGAATGTCCTCATGAAAAAAGAAGGGCACACATTATCATTATTACAAAATGTCCACCTGATTTAAAGCCTATTGACCGGCGGTTGGTAATAAAGGATTTAAATTTATTTCCATATCAGAATTTATACTTCACAACCATAACCTACGGTGAACTCTATCCTGTTTTTAGAGATATCAATAATCCGCTTTCCAAAGAAATTTGTAAGAAAGAGAAATATTTCATTTTACTGGTGACCGCGATAGCCAATTCCCGTCCCTTTAAAAAACACCTCAGGGGGACATCTTCGAAGATCCGGGAGCTGAAATATCCTGATCATCACCCATACAATAAGAATGATTTACAGGTAATTGAAGAACAATACAACCAAATTGAGAACGATAAAAAAATAATAATCACAACTGAAAAAGATGCTATGCGTTTGCAGCATCTTACAGGAGTTGGGTCAACGATCAGAAACAATCTTTACTATGTGCCTGTTGGTATTGACTTTCTGTTTAATGACACGGAGAATTTTATTAATCAAATAATTGGTTATGTTAGAAAAAATAAAAGAGACAGCATCTTATATAAAAACCAGGATTGATCTTAAATCTGAAGTTGGACTGGTATTGGGAACAGGTCTTGGTGGTTTGATCAATGAAATGGATATTAAATATGAAATGGATTATATTACAATTCCAAATTTTCCTGTTTCAACTGTAGAGGGACATGATGGTAAATTGATCTTTGGTATCCTGGGAAATAAAAAGGTGGTTGCTATGCAGGGACGATTTCACTATTACGAAGGTTATGATATGCAACAGCTTGTTTTCCCAATAAGGGTTCTAAAACAGTTGGGTATCCAATATCTGTTTCTGTCAAATGCCAGTGGTGGAGTTAATCCCGATTTTGAAATCGGTGATCTGATGATCCTGGAAGATCATATAAACTTACTCCCTAACCCACTTATAGGAAATCACCTGGCTGAATTTGGTCCCCGCTTCCCTGATATGAGTAATGTATATTCACCTGAACTGATACGTCGTGCTTTACAAATAGCCGGGAAACTTGGAATAAAAATTAAAAAAGGCGTTTACACGGCAACAACAGGCCCTACCTATGAAACCCCCTCTGAATATAAATATTTCAGGATCATTGGTTCGGATACAGTAGGTATGTCAACCGTTCCGGAAACAATTGTTGCCCACCAAATGGGTCTGCCCTGCTTTGCCATATCCATCATTACCGATCTTGGTGTACCGGGTAAAATAGAGAAAATAACCCATGAAGATGTACAGGAAGTGGCAAAAAAAGCAGAACAAAAAATGACCATCATCATGAAAGAAATCATTTCATCTCTGTAAGATTTCTTAGCTTTGCAGGATTGATTTATTAAAGTTAAGTCGTTTGCAAGGCTCAAATTATGGAGGATAATAAAAAATTTCAGATTGGCAATGTATCTACCATAACCATTGCCCATTTTATTCATGATATCTATCCGGCTTTTCTTGCTCCCATACTTCCGCTTATCATTGAAAAACTTTCTATTAGTTTGTCTCTTGCCGGGTTGTTATCAGTAATCCAACGTATCCCCTCATTATTAAATCCATTTATCGGCATTCTCGCCGATAAAATAAAAGTTAGATACTTTGTCATCTTTGCTCCTGCTATTACTACAATCTCCATGAGCTTGATTGGTATTGCACCGGGCTACACCATCCTCGCGATATTATTGTTTATCAGTGGTATTAGCTCAACACTTTTTCACGTCCCGTCACCTGTACTGATCAAACGCGTTTCTGGTCCAAGGTTGGGTAAAGGAATGAGTTTCTTTATGCTGGGTGGAGAAATCGCAAGGACAGTCGGACCTCTTATTATTGTGGCTGCAGTTGAAATCTGGGGTTTAAAAGGATCCCTGAAATTAATTCCCTTTGGCATAATTGCCTCTGCAATATTGTTCCTCCGGTTAAAGAACATTGACATCAGAAAAGATTTTCTGAAAGAAAAAAAGAAAATTGGTTACGTCTCTACTTTTGTTAAATTTTTACCTGTTTTTGTAACCCTGGCTGGTATAACCTTTTTCAGAGGCGCCATGAAGTCGGCACTAACTCTATATTTGCCTGTATACCTGGTAGACAAGGGCGCTGAATTATGGTTTGCCGGAATCTCCCTGGCCATAATCCAGCTAACAGGAGCTTTAGGCACTTTCTATTCCGGAACCATTTCCGATAAGATCGGCAGAAGGACCACCCTGCTTATCATAACTATTATATCCCCTATATTGATGTGGGTTTTCATTAGTTTGAAGGGTGTCTCCGTTATTCCAATCCTTCTGGTTATGGGATTTTTCCTGGTGGCGCCAACTTCAGTGATGCTGGCAATTATTCAAGAACTTGATACCGAACATCTGGCATTTGTGAATGGGATCTTTATGACCATAAATTTTTGTTTGGGTTCCCTGACCCTACTATTTGTTGGAGTTCTATCGGATAAGTTTGGGCTGGATGTAACCTATAAGATAGCCGCAGGAATTGCCCTGATTTCCGTTTTCTTTGCTATGAGAGTCCCAAAAAGAAAAAAAGATAGTTATTCGTAACTAAATAGCGTGTTGGAATGAAAAAGTTATAATAGTTAAAAGTTAATGGTTATGCCATGGGCATCCCTTTGGGATAAGTTATATGTTAACCTAACATGCTTATCTTGAAATTTTTCCTCAGCACGCTGTCGCTGAAGCTTTAGCGTAGGCGCCCTTAGCCTCAGCCTTTTTATATTCTAACTCACGTTATCTTAATTTTCCCGCTAAAACACAGATCTTCTTATACTTCTTAACATTTCCTTTCAGATCAAAAACTTCAATATAAAACAGATAAAGCCCAATACCTGCTTTTCGGTTACCTTCATTTATTCCATCCCAGGAGAATGTCCCCCTGGTTCCTAATAACTCATTTTCAACCATTTTTTTTACCAATCGGCCTCTCGTGTCAAATACAAATATATTGGCAATATAACCCGGTTCACTATAAGAATAACATATATTAACAACATCCTTATATCCATCATTATCAGGAGAAAAGACTTCCGGTTCAATTTTGATTTCATCAGGCGCCAGGGGATCCTCAACAAACTGGGAGTTTTTATAACCAGGGGTTCCAAATCCTGCATCTTCGGCAGCGGAGTGCCAGTTTGAACGTTCATTTGTTGGCCGGTTAAAATTAATTCTTTCAAGAGAAACTCCTTCCACACTATTCAGTAAAGGAAAATGCATGTCTTTATTATAAACAAACTCATCAATTATATTAAACCATTGATCAGAAATAACAACCCGGCCTTTTTCATTATTAAACGGCGGCAGGTCTTCCAATTCAATAAAGTTTTCCGAACCGGAAGTAAAATACTGCTGACAGACTTTATCCATGTCTTCGGTAAGCACCAGGTATTCTTTTGGAAAAAACAAAATGGATTCTTCTGATATGGATTTAAGGGATTTCAGCTTTCCGGTAAAGTCGTCCCGGGTGGCAATTTTTATTTCTCTCATATCCAGAATTTTCTCCGAAGTATTAAATACTTCAACATAATCAACACCGCCGGGCAGTGGATCAAACAATACTTCATTGATGATAATATCAAGACTGTCAGTGTGTTGAGAGATGCCAAACAATGTCTGATTTTCATCCTCAATCCTATTCCCGGCACAATCAGTCAGAAGATTTTTAACTTCCAGACTGTATATCAGCATTGGATCGAAATCAGAATCGAAGTACAGCAATACCTTTTTATAATCAGGAGCAGAAAGTTTAACCTTACCGGGATTCCCAATTCCGTGATCAACAGTATATACATCTGGATTTGAGGCACTCACAGTATCATACGTTTCAGAAAAAACAACTTGTAAAACTGAATCGGAGACAACAATGGCTCTTCTAACCAAAGGGGGAATAAAATCAGGATTTGTGTTGTTTACTGAATTAACCTGTCCAGGTGTTCCGCCTTTCAAATCCACTGATGCTATCCAATTGGATTCTTCTCCACAAGGATTCAAAGGATCAATTTGTTCCAGCGACCAACCTCCTTCAGCTTTGAATTCATCCTTATACCAATCGCCACAATATTTTACCGAATGAATTACCTGACCGGATTGATTTATTAAAGTAATCATCAGGCCATTATTGAGAAGGGAAGGAAACCCGGCAATACTATATGTTTCTCCATATATGTCAAGTTCATCAGCCGCATCCTTTGAGCACAAAATCAGATAGCTGCCAGTGCTTATCTCGCGATTCATCAACTCAATCTTTTTTGATCCAATAGTAAGTATCCAACCATTTATATTGATATCATATTCCCCAACATTATACAATTCAAGATATTCAAAACCCGGCAGACCAACCGGAGGGTTCGGATCAGCCATGATCTCATTTATTACAACTTCATATGCCTTTGGAATGTGGTAAACAAATTGTTTTGATGTAAACGGTAAAGGATTATTAAACAGATCAAGAATTTTTTCTAATGTGATATTATAGGTATTTCCATCTTGAAAATCCGTCTCGAACATCAATCGAACCAGGTAGGGTTCTGTCCTTATTACTGAATCGGGATTACCTATGGAATTATCTACTATATAATGATCTGTGTTTATTGCCGAAGTATCAAGCACCGGTTCAGAAAATTCAATCTCCAATAGGTTTGACGATATAGGTTTAAGATTTTTAACGGTCGGAGGAATTGTGTCGGTTATCAGGGGTCCATCAATTACTATATCATCTATCCAAAATTTTTGGTCCTGAGATGAAGAATACTCATAATATATTCCAAAATGCCAAAACGTTGTATAATCAGAATCATTTGCTATTCCAAAAGAAGTTAAATGGTCAAATCCCCCGGTAGTATCTATTTTTACTTCCCATTCACCTGATGCAGACCGGATTATTTCAAATCCAATAGCTTGAGCGATTCCAATATTTTCCTGCCAGTTGAAATTGGTGTTCAGAATTTCGGTTCCCGTACCCGATGTAACTTTCCATATTTTTACAAAATCATCTGAACCACTATAATTTACGCCTGTCAGATAACCGCTTGCCTCTCCTGATGGATACATTTCACCCGCACT
Organism: Bacteroidota bacterium; assembly: GCA_030628785.1. Lineage (GTDB taxonomy): Bacteria > Bacteroidota > Bacteroidia > Bacteroidales > VadinHA17 > CAZEWS01. Next base: position 2,215 of record DAOVQI010000079.1, on the reverse strand, counting down.
CTTATCCGATATTAAAAATACTCCCCAGTTGTTTGCTGATGAAGGCGGATAACCATGTTTAACCTGAAATCGCCAGGTAGTATTTCCGGATTCAAGGCCTATGGAACCTACCGGATAAGAGATTTGATCGTGCCCTGCGGTTGAATTATCATAAACATGATGTAACGAGAAATTACCGGATATTGGATTCTTTTCCGATGCCGCCCATCGACCCGGAGCGCTTTCTTCCCAACCAGCCAGGTTTCCGTTTTCAAAATTTTCATTAAGCTGTGCTACACTAATTTCAGGAAAGAAAAAGAGAAGGATAACCAGTATTTTATCAATATGAAAAAAATTCAAGTAAAAAAAATTAATTTTGGATTCAGTTTTCAAATGATCAAGGTAATTACGGTTGGTTTTGTTTTAAAATATTGTAGGTGTTGAAAAGAATAAGGATCATCATAAAAATACGTACTAATTTTGGAAATTAAAAAATCAAATACAATGAATGTTGCTGTTGTTGGGATAACCGGACTTGTCGGAAATATAATAGTGGATATTTTGGAAAAAAGAAATTTCCCGGTATCTGAATTAATCCCGGTTGCATCGGAAAAGTCGATTGGAAAAAAGATTGAATTTAAGGGGCAAAAAATTGATGTTAGAACCATACAAGAAGCCATTCAACTTGCTCCTGATCTGGCTTTATTCTCAGCAGGGAAAAGAATTTCTCTGGAATATGCACCGATGTTCTCAGAAAAAGGGACAACCGTAATTGATAACTCCTCCGCATGGCGAATGGATCCGAATACAAAACTAATCATCCCGGAAATTAACGCTCACACTTTATCCGCCAAAGATAAGATCATTGCCAACCCCAATTGTTCCACTATTCAAATGCTTATGGCTTTGGCGCCCTTACATTTCAGATACAAGATCAAACGTATTGTAGTATCTACCTATCAATCCGTAAGTGGTACAGGAGCCAAAGCGGTGGGTCAACTCGAAAACGAAAGAAAAGGAATAAATGGAGAAATGGCATATCCTCACCCAATAGATAAAAACTGCCTGCCGCATTGCGATGATTTCACTGAAAACGGATATACCAAAGAAGAAATAAAGCTTATTGACGAAACCCGTAAAATATTAGATGACCCATCCATTCAGGTCACTGCAACGGCTGTTCGCATCCCTGTTCTGGGGGGGCATTCAGAATCTGTGAATGTTGAATTCGAAAAAGAATATAACCTTAATGATATACCAGAAATCCTTTTTTCATTTCCCGGGGTTTTAGTCATGGATAAACCTGAAGATAACCAATATCCAATGCCAATAAATGTATATGGTAAAGATGAAGTATTTGTAGGAAGGATACGTCGTGATTTTTCACGCGATAAAGCACTGAATATTTGGGTGGTAGCAGACAACCTTCGAAAAGGAGCTGCAACCAACACTATTCAAATCGCAGAATACTTGATTAGAAAAAACTTAATATAAAAAATCACTATAGGGATATCTTTTGGTGTGTATTTCCTTAACCTTCTGGTAAAGGGTTTCTTTTAATTCACCAATATTGGTTTTTTGAAGTGCGGAAATAAAAATACTTGAGTCATTATCTTTTGCCATCCAGGTTCTTTTCATATCCTCAAGGCTGAAATTCTGCTTTGTTTTTGCAGACAGGTCATCTTCGTCTTTTTCGATAAACGAATATGCATCTATCTTATTAAACACCAAATAGACAGGCTTATTCAGAACTTTCAGATCGATTAGCGTTTCGTTTACAATACCGATCTGTTTTTCGAAGTTAGGATGAGATATATCTACAATGTGCAATAACATATCCGCCTCTCTAACCTCATCCAGGGTTGATTTAAAGGATTCAACCAGGTGATGTGGTAATTTTCTGATAAATCCCACCGTATCGGTTAACAGGAAAGGCAGATCTTCAATAACAATCTTTCTCACGGTTGTATCCAGGGTTGCAAAGAGTTTGTTTTCTGCGAAAATATTTGTCTTGCTCAGACTATTCATCAGCGTGGATTTACCAACATTGGTATACCCCACAAGAGCAACCCTGACTAGTTTCCCGCGGTTTTTTCTCTGAATTGACTTCTGTTTGTCAATTTTAATCAGCTGCTCATTGAGCCTTGCTATTTTATCCCGGATGATTCTTCGATCGGTCTCAATTTCGGTTTCTCCCGGACCTCGTAAGCCTATACCTCCTTTTTGTCTCTCAAGG
>DAOVQI010000188.1 GCA_030628785.1 Bacteroidota bacterium | reverse complement strand
TGATTTTTTTTGTTTCTTACGGGGTTTACCCCGTTGGAATAATTACGATGCTGTCGGATGTTTCCATCCGACAGTTAATGATATGGCAAGATTTTAATTACTCCAGTATTCAATGTCAGGTGGAAATACCTGACATCATGTAAAAGGAAGTTAAAAGTGAGCTAAAGTTAAAAGTGAGCTAAAGTTGAGAAGAAGTTAAAAGTTATGGGGACAATATATAGATATAAAACCTGTCATTTCTTCATTTAGGCACTTTACAACTTTAGACACTTTAGTCACTTCTTTAATTAGATACTTCTGTTAGAAATTCCTTCCTGTTGATTAATTTAATTATTTTTAGTATTTTAGAGAGTAGTTAGAAGATAGCTTCTCGATTTTTCGAAACGGAAAAAAATCAAAGGGGACCGCTAACCTGAAGAGTTATGAACAACAATACCAAATCAAAAGAGGAACTTCTACGCGAAAGCCAACGACAATATCAGGACTTGTATGATTATGCTCCTGATATGTATTTTACTATCTACCCCGATGGTATCGTTAAATCGGTGAACAAATATGGAGCTGAATACCTCGGATATTCCAAAGAAGAATTAATTGGAGAACCAGTCTGGGTTGTGGTTCATCCCGACGATATTGAAGATGTTGAAAATCAAATAAGTAAAATCCTAAAGAAGAAAACACAACAAAGGGAACTTGAATTCAGGAAGGTTAGAAAAGATGGGTCAGTGTTATATGTTCACGAAAGACTGCAGCTTTCTCGGGATGAAAAAGGAAATCCTGAAGAATTAAGGATCATATGCCGGGATATTACCGAGAGGAAAAAATACGAAAAGGAACTGATCGACAGAGAATCCCAGATCAGAAGAATTTTAGAGTATTCTCCAATACCACAGATCCAGGAAGACTTTTCTTATGCCAAAAAGTATGTCGAACAGCTTAAAGACTCAGGAATCAAAAACGTCAGGAAGTATTTATTCGATCACAAAAATGCCATTTATGAATGCAGGGGAAGGGTTAAGATAATTGGTGTAAACAGAGCCTTTCTTGAGCTTTTTAGAGCAAAGGATTTAAAAGATCTGGAAAGAAATATTGAAAGGATCATAACAGAACAATCGGTGAGGATGTTTATTGAAGGCCTGTTTTCACTACTGGAAGGCAAAACTTTCTTTTCAGGTGAAACATCTTATTTCGATTTGGATAACCGAAAGATTGAAGCCATTACACAGTGGGTTATTGTTCCGGGATATGAAAAAACTCTGGACCAGGTTCTGGTCACTCTGGTTAATATGACCCAACAAAAAGAAACCGAAAGAGAGTTGATCCACGCCAAACAAAGAGCTGAGGAATCAGACCGGTTAAAAACAGCATTTTTGGCAAACTTATCGCATGAGATCAGAACCCCGATGAATGCTATTGTTGGGTTTTCCGAACTTCTGAGAGACAATTCGCTGCCTGATAAAGAGAGAGAAGATTTCTTATACTATCTTAAAAGTAGTTGTGATGCTTTATCAACATTGGTTGACGACTTGGTCGATATTGCAAAAATTGAAGCAGGACAAACCAAAATATTAAATTCCGAATGTTTTATCAGGAACTTACTGAATGAATTATATACTTATTTCAGGGAAGAAATAAAAAGTATCAAATTGCCGGTTGAGTTAAGTCTGGAAACAACTTTAAATAATCAATTTGTTACCATAACTGACTTTTTCAGGCTACGGCAAATTTTATCAAACCTGATTAGCAATGCCATTAAGTTTACCAACCAGGGATACATCAGGTTTGGGTGTAATCTGACAGACCCGGATACTCTTACCTTTTTTGTGGAAGATACCGGAATAGGGATTCCTAAAGACCAACAGCATCTGATTTTTGACCAGTTCAGACAACTTGACTATTCTATATCAAGACAATATGGCGGGACCGGATTGGGCCTGGCGATTTCAAAAAATCTGGTAGAATTGCTTGGTGGTAAAATTTGGTTAGAATCGGAACAGGGTCACGGTGCAGTATTCTATTTTACCTTGCCTGTTATATTGCCGGATGTTAAAAAAATCAAAGAAACCGTAATATTAGCAGAAGCGGATATGGATAAGGAAAACTGGGATTTAAGCAGAAAAGTTATCCTCATTGCTGAGGATGACGAATTCAGTTTTGAAGTTTTGAAAGCAATCCTTGCAAAAACCAAAGCCAGGCTAATATATGCCAGGAATGGAAAGGAGGCAGTGGAATTGTTTAAAACCGAACCGGTAATTGATCTGATTCTGATGGATATACAAATGCCTGAAATGAATGGATACGAAGCAACCAGGATCATAAAGGGAATAAATAAAAATATTCCTATTATCTCCCAGACCGCGTATAAAATGGAGCACAACAGGGAGGAATCACTTAAAGAGGGGTGTGATGACTTTATTGCCAAACCTATTTTGCCAGACGATCTGATAAGAATAGTAAATAAACATATCAGGTGAATATATAATTCGATAAAAATGATCCTGATTGCCGATAGCGGTTCCACTAAGACAGACTGGAAATTGATTGATCCTGATAATGGAATTTCTGATTTTTGTACAAAAGGACTCAATCCTTTTTATATGACGAGTCCTGAGATTGAAGAAGAAATTCGTCTCCGGATTGAAGGGAAATACACTTCGCAAAAGGTAAAGAAAGTGTATTTTTATGGAGCGGGATGTTCAATCGAAGATAAAAATTTGGTGGTTGCAAAAGCCCTGAAGAATATTTTTTGCAATGCTTTTGTTAAAATTCACTCTGATATTATTGGTGCTGCGCATGCTTTATTTCAGAACAATGCCGGATTAGTTGTTATTCTGGGAACCGGAACCAATACAGGCTATTACGATGGGAGGAAGATCATTCAAAGTGTTATTCCTTTGGGCTATATTCTGGGAGATGAAGGAAGCGGAACTGTTTTAGGAATAAAACTCATACAGGCTTATCTTAAAGAAGAATTACCAATAAAGATCAGGCAGCAGTTTTATAAAAAGTATAAATTGAAAACCGAGGATATAAAGGATGCTGTTTATTCCAAGCCGTTGCCAAACCGGTTTTTGGCATCATTTACCCCATTTCTTGGGGAATACCTGGATGAACCTTCCATTTATCAAATCGTTTACAAAAGTATGGATGAGTTGTTTGAAAAGCAGATTAGTAAATTTAAGAATTGGAGGAAGACAAATATCCGGTGTGTTGGATCGGTCGCCTATTTCTTTAGCTCAGTATTAACACAGGTAGCCCTTGACAGGGGAGCTAACATCGATAAGATCATCCGTTCACCCATTGATGATTTGGTCCAATACCATCTGAAATAATTTGCTATTCTTTCTCCATTTCCTTCAGGATCTTCTCAACTTCCTGTTCTGTGTTATGAAGTTTCTCCTTGCATAACTTAATTAATAAAGATACCCTTTTTACCTTTTCAGTCAGATCATCCACATCCAGTTCTTCATTCTCAATTTTCTCAAGGATAACTTCAATTTCTGCAACAGCTCCTTTATAACTGATCGTTTTTGATGTCATAATATCATGGATTTTTCGGCAATGTGAATTTAAAAGTGCTTCCTTTTTTCTCTTCGCTCTCGACCCATATTTTCCCGCCGTTCTTTTCAACAAATTCTTTTACAATAATAAGCCCTAATCCTGTTCCTTGCTCATTTGAGGTTCCTTTTTGGGTGTAATGGGTATCAATTAGGAAGAGTTTTTCTATATTTTCTTTTTTCATTCCTGTTCCATTGTCCGATACAGAGACCTCAATGAACCCATTTTCTTCTTTTGAAGTAATTTTTACCCAACTTCCGATGGGGCTAAACTTAATAGCATTGCTGATTAAATTCCGCAGGATAGCCGATACCAGGTTTGCATCAGCATAAACAATATTTCCTCCTTTAAAATCCTCAGAGAGCTTGATTTTCTTTTTTCTTGCTGATAGCTCAAAAAAAGTAACCAGGTTGCTTACCGTTTTGCTAAGATCAAAAAACTCCGGATGAAAGTCGATGATACCTCTCTGGGTCTTTGACCACTGAAGAAGGTTTTCAAGTAGATGGTGAAGATTTTTCAAAGATTGGCTAATAATTCCACTATATTTTTTTATTTCATCTATGTGGTGGCTTTTAGCCTCTTCCGCCATTAATTCTGTAAAACCCAGCAATGCGTTGAACGGAGATATAAGATCGTGAGCAATGATTGAAAGGAATTTATTTTTAGTATCATTAATGTCCATTAACTGTTTCTCTGATTCGACCAACAATTGATTTGTTTCCTCTTGCTGTTTGTTTTTAACCGATAAAATTTTATTCGTCTTTCTTTTAAGATATAAGTAATATAAACCAGCTATCATCATCAGAAATAAAATAATTGCAAAAGCTGTCATGTAGGTTTTAAATGTCCTTCTCCGTTTTATTTCCAGGCTTTCCATTGTTTGAGTTGATTTTAGAACTGCCAACTCCTTATCCTTGTTTTCCGTATCATACATTTCCTTTAACTGGGCGATTTTACTTGTATTCCGTACACTGAATAATGAGTCCTTCAGGTTATAATAGATTGTATCGAACCGGTATGCTTCTTTAAAGTTCCCTGTTTTTACATAATAATGGCAAAATGACCGGTAAATGCTGGTTATTAACGTTTTGTTTTTTGTCTCTGTAGCATGATCAAGACTTTGGCTAAAAAACATTAATGCTTTTTCCATGTTTCCTGTTTCCATACAGGCATTTCCCATCAGATTTTCTGTTGTTGAGAGCAACGTCAGATCATTGAACTTTTTAGCTAATTTAATCGATCGGGTATAATACCGGAGTGCCTTGGAAGGTTGTCCGGATTGTTTCAGATTACTACCTATGAAGTTCAGTATAATAATGATTCTTTGAGGATCATTCATTTTTTCATAGAGTAACAAAGCTTTGTTTAATATATCATTTGCGCGTTTATATTCGCCTGAAGATTTGTATAACCCACCCAGAAACCGGTAAGCATTTGCTAATAAACTGTCAGCCTGAATTTCTTCCGCTATAACCATGGCTTTTTGAAAAAACTCACGGCTTTGAGTCATGCGACGGGTATGAAAATAACATATTCCCACATTGCTATACGATAATGCCATTCCATTCTTATCCCCGGCTTGTTCTCTGATCCTTTTCGATTCCATATAATTCATGAGGGCATCGTCCCATATTCCAACCTCTGCATATACATTGCCGATTTCATCAAAAGCATTAGCTATTCCTTTAGGGTATCTCATTGCTTCAGCAATCTTTAGAGCCTCCTTTGCATAATTCATACTGCTGTTAAGGGATATTTCCCGATGTAGGCCTGACAGTTTGTTGTAAATTTCAATTTTCACCGTGTCATTCACTGTTTCGAGCTGTTTCTCAAGACTGTCTATATCATTATGCTGAAAAAAAAGGCCAGGTGCCACCGGCAACCATAATGAGATATAAATGATAAATAATTTCTTAATCAGCATAACGTAATACAAGTTGAAATTTAAGTTAAAACGGGTATGGTAAACGAAAACACACTTCCCTTTCCGGGTGTGCTTACAACCTTAAGTGAGCCCCCCATGGTTTCAACAAATTCTTTGCAAAGAATGAGTCCTAACCCCGTTCCTTCTTCCTTAAAAGTTCCTTTTGTTGAGAAAGTTTTTTCCAGATTAAAAAGCTTCTCACAATTTTTTTCCGATATTCCAATACCGTTATCAATAACTGCAAACTCAATTTTATTATTTTGTTTTGTTGAACGGATCACTATTTTACCGTTTTCCCTGGTAAATTTTATTGCATTGCTTACAAGGTTTCGCAAAACGGTTTCGAAAATATTTTTATCGACATAAATAAGTAACTTATCCTCAATATCTGATACCAGGGTGATCCCCTTCTCATCAAGATTGATTTTGAAGATTGAGGTTACGGAATTGATCATTTCTTTGGCATCGTGAACTTTTGGTACATTCGCAAGTTTACCTGTCTGGGCAAGCGTCCATTGCAGAAGATTTTGAAGTAAGTTGTAATGGTTTTTTGCCGCGAGATTAATTAACTGGCAGATTTCCTGAATTTCCTTCTTATCTCCGTCCGCTGTGGCAGTATTTAATACTTCCGTAAAGTTCATAAGTGACTGGAAAGGATTGATAAGATCATGGCTGATGATGGAAAAGAACTTATCCCTGGTTGCATTTAGTTCCCGGAGTTGGTTTTGCGACTCAGTCAATTTACGATTGCTGTAATAATACTCGATGTTTCTTTTTTGTAAAATTTCAATGGCATCTTTTCTTATCCTGTAACTTTGAATTCCGGCAATACCCAGGATCAGGATAAGAATGGAGGAAATAAGCAAGTAGATAATCTGGTTTTTATGTCTTTTCATTTGGAGGTTTCTTATTTCCTCATTCTGTTTCAATAATTTTATTTCTTTGTCTTTGTTTTCAGCTTCAAACAGCACCTGCATATCCGCAATTTTATCACTGCTTTTTTCATTAAAGATGCTATCGTTCAGTTGAGCATATAGCTGATGATATTCAAGTGCTTTCTTATAGTTGTTCTTTGCTCTATAATAAGATCTATACAAACCATAGAAATCCCGGAT
>DAOVQI010000306.1 GCA_030628785.1 Bacteroidota bacterium | reverse complement strand
AGACTTGGTGCACGTGAAACAAAAACTGCAAAAATACCAATGAACGACTTGTTTTCAGGCATTAACTTTTCAGCTTCCACATGTTTACGTTCGCCTGTATGGAAATGCACAAATGGTATGTTTTTCTTCTTGCAAAAAGATTGTACTCTCCTACTGAAACGACCAGCATAACGCATCATGCTTGAATCTGACATGTCGTTGTCGCTTCCTTCCATTTTACGGTACCAGTTCCTTACCCCGCCAGCGACTAAAAGCATTGGACAATAAGCGTTTAAAACAATCCGATCAATACAGTTATATTCTCCTTCTAATAGTGGAGTATAGTGTTCTGTTAAACTATCCTTTGTTTTCATGCAACAAAGCTATATTTTTGCATATAATGTAACATCCCGCGAAGCGGTTTTTTTTCAGGCTTGTCATGAAAAAACGTAGAAACTTAACTGTATATAAAAAAGCATTTGTACTTGCCTGTGAATATATACCTTAAAAATGCAAAGTATAATGAAATTAGCCATTATCAAGTCATAAACATTGAACTTAGCCCCGATGGCTATCGGGGCGATCTCATGATCCGCCATCCCGATAACTATCGGGAGGCGGAGAGTAAATTCTGATACAAACAATTAACATATAACTTATCGCATAAAATCACCGGGTTAATAATTATCTTTGCCCTGAAACAGGGTATTTTATGCATTTTGAGATTCTTAATAAAGACAAAGCCACAAAGGCAAGAGCAGGGATCATTCGTACCGAACGCGGTGAGATTCCAACACCCATATTCATGCCTGTCGGAACCGGTGGCACAGTAAAAGGTATTCTGCAGAAAGATTTGGAAGAAGAAATACAGGCAAGAATCATATTAGGGAATACCTATCATTTATATTTGAGGCCGGGAATTGAAACCATTGAAAAAGCAGGCGGATTGCATGAATTTATTAATTGGAGAAAGCCGATTTTAACTGATAGCGGGGGATACCAGATTTTCTCTCTTGCCGGAAACCGGAAAATTACAAATGAAGGAGTCCTGTTTCAATCTCATATCGATGGGTCAAGGCACTTTTTCAGTCCTGAAAATGTGGTTGACATTCAGCGGTCGATTGGGGCAGATATTATCATGGCATTTGATGAATGTACACCTTATCCATGCAATTATGAATATGCCTGGAAGTCAATGCAATTAACTCATACCTGGCTGGAGAGAGGGAAACAGCAGTTTGAGTCGACTGAGCCTAAGCATGGGTTTTATCAGAGTTTTGTCCCCATAGTACAGGGGAGTATTTATAAAGACCTGAGGGTTGAATCGGCTGAAAGAATAGCCTCAATGAATTGTGAGGCAAATGCTATAGGAGGGTTATCAGTGGGTGAACCGGAAAAAAATATGTATGAGATGATCGGGGTGGTAAACGATATTTTGCCTGAAGACAAACCGAGGTATTTAATGGGAGTCGGAACCCCGGCAAATATTCTTGAGTCGATAACACTGGGGGTCGATATGTTCGATTGTGTAATGCCTACAAGGAATGGCCGTAACGGTATGTTATTCACACAGAATGGTATTATAAATATTAGAAATCAAAAATGGAAAAATGATTTCAGTCCGCTTGATCACCATGGCCCCTCTTCTGTAAGCAAACAATATTCAAAAGCCTATTTACGTCATTTAATAATCTCAAAGGAAATATCGGGGGCACAAATTGCCAGTATTCATAATTTAAGTTTTTACCTTTGGCTGGTGAACAAAGCCCGTGAGAAAATAGGTATTGGCGATTTTTTAAACTGGAAAAATGCTATAACAAAACGGCTGATCACAAGATTATGAATATTCCGGGACTTAAAATAATTGATTGTTATATTATAAAAAAGTTTCTTGGTACTTTCTTCTTTGCCATCGTGTTGATAATGGGTATTGCCATTGTTTTCGATTTTGCCGAAAAACTCGATGAATTCCTTGAAAAGGAAGCTCCAATGAAAGCTATTATTTTTGACTATTATTTGAATTTTATACCGTATTTTGCTGTTCTTTTCAGCCCGTTGTTTACATTTATTTCCGTTATCTTTTTTACTTCCAAACTGGCATATAATACTGAAATCATTGCCATGTTGAGTAATGGATTCAGTTTTAACCGCCTCTTGGTTCCCTATTTTATTTCAGCTCTGATCATAGCTATTTTTACTTTTGGACTCAACAACTTTGTAATTCCACATGCTAATGAGGTCCGGCTGGAATTTGAAGAAATGTATTACCGTGACCATCCGGTTCGATATACTCAACAAAACATACACAAGCAGGTATTTCCCAATGTTTATATTTATATGGAAAGCTACAGTAACCTTGCAAACAGGGGTTATAAATTTTCTATGGAGGAGTTTGATGACGATGGGCAATTGCTTTCAAAATTGATGTCGGATTTTATTATTTGGGATTCTACCATACATAAATGGGTAATAAGGAATTACTATATAAGGAGATTTGACGGGATGGAGGAAAAAATCGAAACCGGCAGAAGGCTTGATACAACGCTCACCATCTTCCCGGAGGATTTTGCAATGAGAGAAAGTATTGTATCAACAATGAATTTGTCTGAATTGAATGACTTTATTGATTTGCAGAAATTACAGGGTGCAGAAAATATTGAGGTTTATTTAATTGAACGATATGGCCGGTATGCGAATCCGTTTTCAACCTTTATTCTTACCATAATTGGTCTGACACTGTCGTCCCGAAAGGTAAAGGGCGGCATTGGTATGCAAATAGGAGTCGGTCTCTTTTTAAGCTTTAGTTATATCTTTTTTATGCAGTTTTCCAAGCAGTTTTCAATCGGTGGAAATGTGAATCCCTTATTGGCGGTTTGGATACCTAACATTCTTTTTACCATTATAGGCGTGTTTCTTTACCGCTATGCTCCTAAATGATGTTGAAAACGGAATATAAACGGGTTGGAAGGGAATTTTCCATTGAATCCTTAGCAATAAAGAACATAGTTTCACAAATTAAAAAAAACCTTAATTTTCAGGTTTCATAAATAATTAGTTAATAGTCGGCCCGCCCGTACCGAACGTACCGTTCGGTACGGGCGGGCCGACTGAAGATTGCCGACTTAAAAATGCAAAGTATAATGAAATTAGCCATTATCAAGCTATAAATATTGAACTTAGTCACGCTGCAAGCGTGACGATCTCATGATCCGCCATCCCGATAACTATCGGGAGGCGGAGAGTAAATTCCGATACATACAAGTATTCTACTTGCTAAACCATCTGAATTTGGTCAAATAAATTTTTTTTAGTTTAAATGATTTTGTAATGTTGTATCCCATTTTAAAATATTGCAAGTAACCGGATTCCGATTAGTTGCATTTATTTTTTAACTAAAGATCTGAAAAATGGCGGTAAAAAGAAAGATTAAAGAATTACTAAAGAAGCGCGAAATCGTGTTCAAAGGAGGAGGTGATAAAGCCAGAGAAAAGCAGGTTGCAATGGGTAAATTATTAGCCCGTGAAAGAATTCGTGCTTTAATGGATGAAGATTCATTCAATGAATACGATCTATTCGTTGAACACGAAGCCAGGGATTTTAACATGGATAAAAAGACCCTTCATGGTGACGGGGTTATTATTGGTACAGGAACGATTTTTGGAGCTCCGATCTGTATTTATGCTCAGGATTTTACTGTAGCCGGAGGTTCTCTTGGATTAATGCACTCGCGGAAGATTACTAAAATCATGGACCATGCCCTGAAAATGAGAGTACCGCTTATTGGTATTAATGATTCGGGAGGTGCCAGAATTCAGGAGGGTGTAAACTCATTGGCCGGATATGGAGAGATTTTTTTCCGTAATACGCTTTCATCAGGTGTTATCCCGCAAATTTCTGTTATCCTTGGTCCCTGTGCCGGAGGTGCTGTTTACTCTCCAGCCCTGACTGATTTTGTATTTGTGGTTGATAAGATATCTAAAATGTTTATTACAGGCCCGGAGGTTATAAAAACGGTTTTGGGTGAGGAGATAACAATGGAGGATCTCGGAGGCGCAAGAATCCATGCAGAAACAAGTGGTAATGCTCATTTCTATGCCAGGAGTGAAGCTGAATGTTTCGAGCAAATCAAAAAACTCATTACTTTTATTCCCTGGAATAACTCACAAAAGGCAAAATCTTTTGAACCAAAGGAGCCAAAGCCAGAATATAAAGTTGACAACATTGTTCCTGATGATCCAACCCTGCCTTATGATGTCAGGGATGTGATAAGGTCAATTGTCGATGATTCTGATT
>DAOVQI010000284.1 GCA_030628785.1 Bacteroidota bacterium | reverse complement strand
CCTTAATTTTCAGGTTTCATAAATAATTAGTTAATAGTCGGCCCGCCCGTACCGAACGGTACGTTCGGGCGGGCCGACTGAAGATTACCGACTTAAAAATGCAAAGTATAATGAAATTAGCCATTTTCAAGCCATAAACATTGAACTTAGCCCCGCCTGGGCGGGGCGATCTCATGAACGAAGTGAGTAAATGATTTTCTATTTTTATTGCTTTTAAATAGTACAAATCGTACTTTTAATACCAATTTAAAATCACGGGAAGACATTTATTCAATAATAACCATTTAAAAATTCAACTAATGAAAAAAGAACTAAGTCGCCGTTCATTCTTAAAAATATCAGCATTATCCGGAGCCTTGGCAGGTATTTCCGGGATTGGTTGCTCCCGGGGTAAAACCGATGTCGAAGAACTCATTGAAAAAATCAGTCAAGGTGTTCCGCGTACCGGTAAATCGGTAATCGGACTTACCGTTCCACCCATTCCACAGGTAAAAGTGGGAATTATTGGTCTGGGAAATCGTGGAACAGGAATGACACGCCATGTACATGCATTATTTCCTGATAAGGCAAAAATTACAGCTATCTGCGATATTCGCAAGGAAAAAGTAGAAAAAACATTTGAATTTCTTAAAGAAAACGGCCAGGAACCAGCAGTATATTCCGGCACAAAGGATGGATGGAAAGAGATGGTAGAAAGGGACGACATTGACCTGGTATTTGTATTCACTCACTGGGATCTTCACGTACCCATGTGTGTCTATTCCATGCAGCAGGGAAAGCATGTTGCCACGGAGGTGCCTGCAGCCTATACGGTTGAGGACTGCTGGAAGCTGGTCAATACAGCAGAGGAAACCCGGAAAAATTGTATGATGCTCGAAAATGTATGTTACGGGTCTGAGGAGCTCTGGATCTTAAATATGGTAAAACAAGGAGTATTCGGAACACTCACCTATGCCGAAGCAGCCTATATCCATAATTTAAGAGGCATGCTGTTTGGTAATAGTTATTATAATAAGTGGAGGATCAGGCACCATCTGAAGCGCCACGGAAATCTTTATCCAACTCATGGTTTGGGACCTGTAACACAATATATGGACATCGAGCGGGGTGACCGTCTCGAGTACCTGGTATCCATGAGTTCCCCTCAGGCTTCATTAACCGAACATTCCAAAACCGTTGAACCAGATAATGAGTTTTATGACCGTTCCGATTTTCTACATGGTGATTTTAACACCAGCCTGATTAAAACCGCCAAGGGACGTATGATTGCCCTGAAACATGATGTAGTAACTCCGCGACCTTATAACCGCATTAATGCCATTGCAGGAACCAAAGGTTATCATGAAGGTTATCCCAGCAGGTTATCCCTGCAAGAAAAAGGGCATAGTTGGCTTAATGAAGAAACATATCAGGAATACCGTGAAAAATACGAACATCCTATATGGGAAACAATGAGGGAAGAAATCGAAAAACATGGCGGTCATGGAGGAATGGACTTTGTGGAAATTTACCGGCTGATCGATAATTTGAACAAAGGTCTGCCTCTTGATATGGATGTGTATGATGCTGCTTCCTGGAGCGTGGTAAGTCCTTTATCAGAAATTTCTGTAGAGATGGAAGGTGTACCTGTCAAATTCCCTGACTTTACAAGGGGCAAATGGCAAGAAAAAAGGGAGCTTGGTATCTTGAAAAACATCTAATGAACCGCACCCTCTATGCCTTTACCTTTGTAGCTGCCCTGGGTGGACTTCTTTTTGGATTTGATACGGCCGTTATCAATGGCGCAATGCCATTCTTCACCGATTATTTTGAATTGAACCAGACATTGCAAGGATGGGCAGTTAGTTCTGCCCTTGTGGGTTGTATTATCGGAGCATTACTTATCGGACGTCCGGGAGATTACTTTGGCCGGAGGAGCATGCTTAGGTTTCTGGCATTGTTGTTTTTAATCTCTGCCATTGGCACCGGATTAGCGACAAATCTCACCTGGTTTGTGATCTTTCGCTTTATCGGGGGCATTGCCGTGGGTGGTGCCTCAGTTCTTTCACCCATGTACATCTCCGAAATAGCCCCACCAGAATACCGGGGAAGGTTGACCATTACGTTCCAATTAGCGATCGTGATCGGGATCCTGGTGGCTTTTTTCTCCGATTATCTATTATTGAATACAGGCAAAAACAACTGGCGGTGGATGTTTTTCGCAGAGGGATTACCCGCCCTGGTATTTTATACCCTGCTCTTTTTTGTCAGCAAGAGTCCCCGCTGGTTAGTGAAAAACGGTGACCTTGAATCAGCTCGTGCTATCATTGCTAAGGTAAATCCAGGTGTAAATATTAATAAGGTCATTGATGAGATCAATCAATCCATTGATACTGAGATTATTTCTAAAAGTATCTACTTGTTCAAAAAGCCCTACCTAAAACTGGTTATCCTTGGTATTGCGGTAGGCTTTTTCAACCAGTTCACCGGGATTAATATCATTATGTATTATGCCACGGATATTTTCCGTTCTGTTGGTTTTTCGACGAATTCGGCCATAGGGCAGACAGTGATTATAGGACTTACCAACCTGGTCTTTACCCTGGTAGCCATGAAGGTGATCGACCATTTTGGAAGAAAATCACTGTTGCTGGTCGGCTCATTGGGCATGACTGTATTCCTTGGACTTTTCTCCTGGGCATATATCAATGGTAATTTCCAGGGATTTGTCCTGTTGATCTTGCTGATCGGTTTCATCGCTTTCTTTGCTTCCTCACAGGGAGCAGTAATCTGGGTATTGCTGGCCGAAATGTTTCCAAACAATGTAAGAGCAAGAGGAACAGCTATCGGGGCCTTTTCACATTGGTTCTTTAATGGCCTTACCTCATTCCTGTTCCCGATTTTAGCTGGTGCTTTTTCCAGCGGGAAGGGTATCGGATACATTTTTGGGTTCTATGCCCTTGTAACCTTTCTGAGTTATTTTTATTTCAAAAGATTCTTAGTTGAAACAAAAGGCAAAAGCCTGGAAGAATTGGAGAAAGTTGTGTTAAAATTAGAATAAAGTGATCGGCGGCACTGAAAGGAATTCCTGCCAGGTTATTCCCTACATGATGTCAGGTGTTTCCACCTGACATTGAATACTGGAGTAATTGAAATTTTGCCATACCATTAACTGTCGGATGGAAACATCCGACAGCATCGTAATATTAAGTCGTAACCCGAGCTGAAGCCTGCCCAGTGAAATAGTGGCGAAGCCACTGCTGCGGAGCAGCATTTCACAGAGCCTGCTTGGCTCTGATGGGTCGGGTTACGACAGATACTCCTCGTAGTCCGACTCCAGTTCGGGCTACGAGTAATTACTGAGTAGATTCCGGTCTTTTATGTTCATCATTAAAAACATTTAGCTTTTCCCTTTGAAGTATAGTCACAAAACTTTCATCAACCTCTCCCCTGTCATTTAAAATTTTATCATAATCCAGTCCGAGATGCTTTGCCAGAAATTGGTAAACACCTTTTCTTTTGGAAAAACCGTAATTGTGTTTCTCATCAGCCAGGTGAAGATTTTCGACCTTATCCTCAACTCCATATAGTTTATAAATGTTTTTAATATAGGGAAATTCCACTTCCGGCGTATTTTTTGTCCAGTCGTCCCCGTCAGAAATGATCAACATGGGTCTGGGTGCTGCCAGTGCTGCTATTTCAACATTATTTGTCTCATGTTTCCTGCTTTTATGAATCGGCATACCACTTTCACAAACACATCCCCCAAAGAAATGGGCAGAAACCTGTACAACTGGTATTGACACGGTTACCCTGTTTTCGACAGCCGTTAAAAGAAAGGTTTGGGTAGCTCCACCCGAAGCCCCTGTTACGGCTACCCTACTTTTATCGACATAATCCAACGATAAAAGGTAATCCAGTACGCGGATACTACGAAAGGTTTGTATTTGCAAAGCCCTTGGGTCATGATGTTCGTACTGAGTTGACTCCCCATAACCTATCATGTCGTAAGCAAAAACAACAGCTCCCATACGGGCAAAAGCGGCGCACCGTTTTTGCATATCAGTCCGAAAACGGCCGTAATCTTCCGGTTTCGACCAATGTCCATGAGGGCAAAGAATGACCGGGATTTTTCCTTTTATGTTTTCCGGTTTATAGATATTCCCGGTAACATAAAAACCCGGTTTGCTCTCAATAGCAATATTTTCAACCGTATAACCATCCAGGATCTTTTTGCTGTGAATGATTGTTTCAAAAGGTGCTTTCCGGTATTTCTTTAGGATCTTATTCAATTCTGACCCAACGATAATTCCATTTCTGATCCTTTTTGCCCGTTTCTCCCATTCCTTCAAATTAGAATATGTTGAAGCAAATCGTTCCAGTTGTTTTATGGCTTCCTCCTCTGTCTGATAATATCCAACACATAGCTCAACCTTTTTTTTCTGAGCAAATAAACTCACCAAACCAAAGAAAAATAAAAATGCAGAAATCAAAAATATCCTGCTTCTGATCCGTCTTTTATTCATATTAATGTATCGGAATTTTAAAATTGTTTGTTGATATACAGTAAGTTATGATGTTGTGTTATGCCTTTTCCAATAAAAGGCTAAGGGCGCCTACGCTAAAGCTTCAGCGACAGCGTGCTGAGGGCTAAGGCTAAGGGATTTGACTGCTCATTTTAGACTTATTAAATTCAAAGTGTCTCATTTTTTTTTAGACACACCTTTCCTGTTTTATATTCCATTGTTCTTTCCTGGTTAT
>DAOVQI010000016.1 GCA_030628785.1 Bacteroidota bacterium | reverse complement strand
GGGTTCTGAAATTGGCACATGGTCTGGACATCAATCACCCTGTTCATAAAGGAATGGTTTATATGGCTGATCGATTAACGGAAAAGTCAGGCGGGGAAATGAAGATCCAGATCTATCCCAGCGGACAGCTTGGGCCGGAAAGGACATGCGTTGAGCTGCTTCAAATCGGAAGCCTCGACATTACAAAAGTTTCCGCTGCCGTCATGGAAGGATTTGCTCCTAATTACCGGGTACTGGGCCTTCCGTATATTTTCCGGAACAAGGAACATTCACATAAGGTCCTTGACGGGGAAATAGGAAAAGATTTGCTGTTGGAAGGCGAAAAATTTTGGCTCCGGGGACTCTGTTTTTACGATGCAGGCAGCAGGAGCTTTTACACCAAAGAAAAACCAATTCAAACACCTGACGACCTGAAAGGATTGAAGATCAGGGTTATGAAAAGTAATACTGCTGTGAATATGATAAAAAGCTTTGGTGGTTCTCCCACACCCATCTCCTGGGGCGAACTCTATACGGCTCTACAGGGTGGAGTTGTTGATGGTGCCGAAAATAATCCCCCAAGTTTCTATCTTTCTCATCATTACGAAGTTTGTAAATTTTATTCATTGAATGAACATACATCTGTTCCCGATGTATTATTAATCAGTACTCACTCCTGGAGGAAGTTAAGCGATCAGGAAAAGGAATGGTTACAGGAGGCTGTTGATGAATCGATAATCGAACAACGAAAATTCTGGGAAGAATCGGTAAAAGAAGCATTGGAAGAAGTTAAAAAGGCTGGTGTTAAAATACTTTATCCGGATAAGAAGCCTTTTTCCGAAAAAGTTCAAACGATGTATAATAAATACGTTTCTGATAAAGACCTATATACTTATATCAAAAGAATACAGGCTGTAAAATGAATATGGTGCCAAATGCTTAGTGTGTGTGAAAAATAAAACTAAGATAAAAAAGAAAAGTTAATTGTTATAAGTTATAACAATTAACCTGAAACTGATTGGTTACTAAAGGAAATATTCCTGATAAATTGAAATTTTATGCAAATAAGAAAAGCCGTAGATAAATTCATGGAAATTTTATTGATCGTTGCAATGAGCACTCTGGTTCTGGATGTTCTCTGGCAGGTGGCAAGCCGATATTTGTTGCGATCACCAAGTCCGTTTACGGATGAACTGGCCGGGTTTCTTTTAATATGGGTTGGTTTGCTGGGTGCTGCCTGGGGAACCGGAACAAAGTTACACCTGGCAATAGATCTGTTGCCGGGCAAACTCAAACCCTCAAAAAGAAAATATCTCGATATGGTTATTAATATTCTGGTAGGCACGTTTGCCCTTACCGTATTTGTTATCGGAGGAATCTGGCTTGTTTATACCCGGTTTTATCTCGGACAGATATCAGCAGCCCTGCAAATCCCTTTAGGCTATGTTTATCTTGTTCTGCCAATAACCGGGATTTTTGTTATCTATTATTCCATAAGTAATACTCTGATCTCTTTTGCAAAATAAAAAAATAATTTAAATAAACTAAATGACTAAAATGAGCTAAAATGAAAAGAAAGTGACTAAAGTGACTAAAATGGAAGAAAATAAAGAGAATTTAAGCAATTGGAGTATTTAGAATTCCAGGCTTTTTGACTTTTTTTTGAAATTTAACATACAATCTGAAGTCGTAGGGTCTAAGGGTCGCAGAGTCTAAGAGTCCAAAAGTCCAAAGATATAAGAGTAACTTTTCGACCTTTTGACTATTCAACCTCTTCGACTTTTTAACCTTTCGACCTTTTAGACATTTATTATTTTAGTCATTTTAAATTTTATATTTTAGTCATTTTAAACTTTAGGCATTTTACATTTTAGGCATTTCTTTTTTTAGGCATTTCTTTTTTTTGTATGGAATATTTAGATATCCTCATACTGATTCTTAGTTTTGTTATCTTCCTTGCCATTGGTGTACCGATTGCTTACAGTATCGGATTATCAGCCATCCTGACGATGATTATCAGCATTGACATAATCCCGTCTTTTACCACCCTTTCACAACGAATAGCCACTGCCCTCGACAGTTTTGCTTTACTTGCCATACCTTTCTTCATCTTTGCCGGTCAGTTAATGAACAGAGGGGGGATTGCCGTCCGCCTGATTGATTTTGCCAAGGTTTTGGTAGGACGGCTTCCGGGAGGTCTTGCATTTGTTAACATCATGGCAAATATGCTGTTTGGCGCTATTTCAGGTTCAGCAGCAGCATCAGCCTCAGCTATTGGAGGATTCATGCATCCCAGGATGGTAAAGGAAGGTTATGATAAAGCTTTCAGTGCATCGGTTAATATCACCTCAGCTACAACAGGGTTAACCATCCCGCCGAGCAATATTCTGATTGTTTATTCACTTGCCAGTGGTGGTGTATCAATTGCAGCCCTTTTTATCGCAGGTTACGTTCCTGGAATTTTAACTGGTTTGGCGTTGATGGGTGTTGCCGCAGCATTCGCCTACCGGAAAAATTACCCTGTTGGGGAGAAAGCAGGTCTTAAAGAAAGTCTTATAAAATTTTTACAGGCCATTCCCAGCCTTTTATTGCTGGTGATTGTAATTGGTGGAATTCTTGCCGGTATTTTCACGGCCACAGAAGCATCTGCCGTGGCAGTTCTCTACACATTTATTCTGGCAATGATTTACAAAGAAATCAAAATTAAGGACCTCCCTGACATCATACTTAAAACGGTAGGAATAACGGCCATTGTTATGCTTCTGGTTGGAACCTCAATGGGATTATCCTGGGTGCTTTCCTATGAAAATATTCCCCAGGAGATAAGCGCCAGTCTTCTTTCTGTTAGTGATAACCCCATTGTAATACTTTTAATCATTAATATCATTCTGTTACTGGTAGGAGTTTTTATGGATATGACCCCTGCGGTATTGATCTTTACGCCTATTTTCCTTCCGATTGTTACCACCCAACTGGGTTTGGACCCGATACATTTCGGAATTATCATGGTGCTGAATTTAAGTGTGGGGCTATGTACACCACCCGTAGGATCGCTGTTGTTTATCGGATGCAGTGTGGCCGATGTTGGAATTGGTCAGGTTGTTAAACCTTTGCTACCGTTATTTATTGCAATGATTTTAGTTTTGTTGGTAATAACATACGTACCTGAATTAAGTTTGTGGCTGCCACGAATGTTCGGGTTTTGAATATAAACCAACAATATTTCTAAAAAATGATTTATCGTGAGTTCGAAATAACTAAATAATAAATTTTGGTTCATCCGGGAAATGTATTGTTTTGGCTTTTCATTGAATAGATACTAAAAAGAAAAATACCGCGTAGCGGTTATACTATTGTAGCCTGATATAGCCACACAGAATATTTTCGTTGTAGACGATTGATAAATTATCGATTTGTGAACATAGTTTAATTTAGCCAATTTTGTTTAACAATCTTAAATTTAAAATTATAGCATTATGAAACCTGGTGTGTTTACACAAATGTATATTCAATTAGTTTTCGCGGTGAAAAACAGGGAAACATTACTGAGGAAAAATCATCAAAAAGAAGTGTTTAGTTATATGAGTGGTATTGTTTCAGGCTTAAAGCACAAATCAATAATAGTTAATGGAATGCCTGATCATGTACATATTTTTTTTGGTTTAAATCCTCCCGTTTCAATTTCTGAAACTGTACATGAACTTAAACGAAGTACATCCTTGTTCATCAATAATAATGACTGGTTCAGAGGAAAATTTTTCTGGCAGGATGGTTATGGAGGATTTTCATATAGCAGGTCTCAGATAGAAAATGTGTACAATTATATTTTGAATCAGGAAAAACATCATCAAAAAACGACTTTTAGGGAAGAATACCTTGATTTTCTGAACGAATTTAAAATAGATTATGATGAGCGGTTTCTATTTGATTTTTTTGATTGATTTAAAACAATTTTTAATATTAATCCCCTACAGGGAATACATAAAACTATAATCCATTCTTCTACAAAAATGAATGCCCTACGGGCAATTCAGGTATATAAATCAGCTTGGAGTAACCTTCATAGTTAAATTTAACTTATAGAGGTATTCATAATAATAATATCACAAACCTATGCATTTCCCAGATGAACCTAAATTTTGTTAGAAACAATATTAAAAATTTCATGAAAATAATTTCAAATAGAATAATGGTTTTTAACCAAAATTATACTTAATAATGAAGTTAATTAAAATCATTTTTATTGTTTGTTTTTTATTCCCTTCAAAAGGATTCCCCCAAACCTCAGGCAAGAGATTTGACATACCAAAATCTCTTACGAATATATATACAGACAAAAATGATAAAATGTATATTCTCTCCGGGAGTGGAATGAAATTATTTCAGACCTGGAAATACCCGAGATATACGCTATCTCAAATGAAAGGGAGCCCGAAAGGTACAGAAACAGGTTTTTCCTTCGATTTTCATAACAAAAAACTCAACGGTCTGTTATTCTTTGGCTTAATAAATTATTCTGACTCAAAACATCCTCTCCCGGTTTACAGTTCCCAGCCTGCCAGAATTGAAAAGGGCAAAGCATTTATCGATTTCAATCATCTCAGGGGAATATATGATATGAGCGGATGGGAAAAATCGGGAAAAGGAACTATAGGTTACAGGGTAATTGATCAGTATGGAAGTATTATTTATGACGGAAAGATAAGTTTTATGGGTACCGGTCCTTTCGAAGTTATTAATACAATAATCAGCGGACCTTTTATTAACATATTGAATTCTAATGGGGTAACAATTTCATTCGAAACCAGTGAAAAATCTATATGTGAGATTGAGGTAGATAACATAATATTTAAGGACAAAACAGAAGTAACCCAACATGAAATAGAAATTTCAGGCTTGGAGCCGGATACCAGGTATTCATATACCATCCGGCATGGTGAACTAGAACAAAGTTATACTTTTAAAACTAGCCCTTTACCAGGAACCAGGAAAAGATTTGTTTTTTCATATTCCAGTGATTCCCGCGGTGGAAGCGGTTGGGGAGAAAGGAACCTGTATGGCGCAAATGTGTATATGACCAAGAAAATAATGGCTGTAAGTACTCAATACAAAGCTGCATTTATCCAGTTTACGGGAGACCTGATTAGCGGTTACCTTACATCAGGGGATGAAATGTTATTGCAATATCACAATTGGAAGAATTGTGTTGCACCTTTTGCCCATCATTTTCAGGTAACAATGGGCATGGGAAATCATGAATCATACAATTTTATCTTTCACAATACCATTCCCGGGTATTACCTGGAAATCGATAAATTTCCCTATGATACCGAATCTTCCGAAGCCTTGTTTTCATCTGTTGTAGTCAATCCGCATAACGGTCCTGAAAGTGAAGACGGATCAAATTATGATCCCGATCCGGAGCATAACGATTTCCCTTCTTATGATGAAAATGTGTTTTATTATACATACGACAATGTTGCTATTGTCTGTTTGAATTCGAATTACTGGTATACGCCAACCACACATATTGTCCCTCATATTGGCGGCAATATTCATGGTTATGTGATGGACAACCAGTTAAAGTGGTTTAAGGAAACACTGAACATGTTTGAAAAAGATAAAACTATTGATCATATTTTTGTAACCATTCACACACCCTTTTTTCCTAACGGCGGGCACGTAGATTCCGACATGTGGTATTACGGAGATAATAGCTACCGGCCCTGGATTGCAGGACAACCGGTGAATGAAGGGATTATTGATAGAAGAGACCAACTCCTGAACCTGGCTGTCAACAAAAGCAAAAAGGTTGTAGCTTTTTTAACGGGTGATGAACATAATTACTGCAAAACTGAATTGGGTCCCGGCACAAAAATTTATCCTGAAGGTTACGAAGGGAAACAAATAAAACTAAGAAGGACTATATACCAGATAAACAATGGGGCCGCAGGGGCACCCTATTCTGCCCAGGAGAATACTCCCTGGACCCCTTTTGTTTCCGGCTTTACAACCCAGAACGCCGTTTGCCTGTTCACTGTTGAAGGAAAAAATGTTGAAATGGTAGTAATCAATCCCGATACACTTGAAGAGTTTGATAAGCTAAAACTGAGGTGAAACATAATAAATTGTAAAATGAACTAAAATGAACTAAAATGGAAGAGAATTTAAGCAATTGGATGGAGTATTTAGAATTCTATACTTTTTGACTTTTTTTTAAATTAAACATACAATCTGAAGTCGCAGGGTCTAAGGGTCGCAGAGTCTAAGGGTCTAAGAGTCCAAAAGTCTAAAGGTATAAGAGTGTAGGAATATAAGAGTAACCTTTCGACCTTTTGACTATTCGACCTCTTCGACTTTTTAACCTTTTGACCTTTCGACATTTTGACCTTATAGGCATTTCCAATTTTAGGCATTTCTTAATATTATGCACCCTGAAATTATCTTAACTGCTGACGGTTCACATACTCTATATGTACCCGAACTCAACGAACATTACCATTCAATCCACGGAGCAATTCAGGAATCCAGACATGTTTTCATTCAGGAAGGATTTTATCACTGTAATAAAAACTCATTGAACATCCTTGAAATTGGATTTGGAACCGGTTTGAATGTTTTGTTAACTTATTTTGAATCTAAAAAAACCGGTAAAAGAATATACTTTCAAACAATCGACAACTACCCATTAAAAAGCTCAATCATAAAGGAATTGAATTATCCGGAAATACTTCAAACCCCCACAGGCGGCCGGATATTCCGGAAGCTTCACAATTCACCCTGGGGAAAGAAAGTTAATCTAAGCTATACATTTACTTTATTCAAGATTCAGGCAGATATTAAGCACCATCTCATTACCGGAATGTTCGATATTATTTATTACGATGCCTTTGGACCGGATAAACAACCTGAGATGTGGACTCCGGAAATTTTTAAGAAAATTTACAAAACAATGAACACCAATGCTATATTCGTTACATATACAGCAAAAGGAAAAGTTAGAAGAACCTTGCAGGAAACCGGTCTGGATGTTTCGCTTGTTCCGGGGCCTCCGGGGAAAAGGCATATGTTAAGAGGAGTCAAGATAAAAGGAAAAAGGAAATATCGAATATCCAACACCGAACAATGAATAATGATTATCAATCGTCAAACAAATAATTCCAACCACCTCCCCCTCCCTTCGGTCGGGTACTCCTCCTTGTCTAAGGAGGAGAATTTTATGTTGTAAATTAAACATGATCTACTATGTAAATTGGAACTTGATACTTTAAACTTCAAACCCAAAACGCGCAACCCGAAACCCATACCAAGCAACCAGCACCCCAGTGAAATATGCTCCTTCGTCGCATTTCACGGGGCAGGCCCAGTACCCGGAAACCGGGAACTGAGAACTATAAACACAAACTCACTTAAACATTTGATATATTTTAAATATTTATATTATCTTCGCGAATTCAATTAAAACCATAAACACATCAGAGATGAAAAATTTTATTATCGGTGCAATAGTATTTCTTTTTATTTTCTCAGCTTGTAAACAAGAAGATTATTCAAATTTTGAATTAAAAACCGAACTGGATACTGTTACCTATTTGATTGCCACTGATTTTGCCGCCCAACTTCATAAAGGCGGTGGAATGGACTCTATAAGTGAAGGAGCCCTGTTAAAAGCCTTTAGTGATGCATTTAACGAAAAAGAAATTGAATTTGAAAGGAACGAGATCAATCAGATCTTAAGCAAGTTTTTTCGCGAAAACGAGATAAGAAAAATTGAAGAGAAATTTATTGATAATAAAATCGCAGGGGAAAAATTTCTTGAAGAAAATAAAACAAAAGAAGGTGTAATCACCTTACCCAGTGGTTTACAATATAAGATATTAAAAGAAGGTACAGGACCTCATCCGTCGCCGGAAGATAGGGTGACCGTACATTATACCGGATCAACGATTGATGGTACTGTATTCGAGAGCACCCTTGATAAAGGAGATCCGGCAACTTTTGGAGTAAGCCAGGTAATAAAAGGATGGACTGAAGCCCTGCAGTTGATGAAACCAGGATCGAAATGGAAATTATTTATTCCGCAGGAAATTGCCTACGGCACATATCCGCGTGCAGGTGGCCCTATTAAGCCTTATGAAGCATTGGTTTTTGAAGTAGAATTAATCTCCATTGAGCCGGCAGAAGAAGTTAAGGAATAGTTTGTGGTTTACTCGCTCCCACTGTCGTTATTCGCTCCCACAATCCAGGCTCTGGAACCAGCTCATGAAGATTGGCTCTTACTTAGTTCGAGCCAATCGTTCGCTCAATCCCGCTCGTGAGACATTCTGTTCGCAAAGCTCACAGAATGGTTCTGGTTTTTAGTTTTTAGTTTGTAGTTTGTAGTTACCCTACCTAATTAACCTTCACCTATTACCTTTTTCTCTCCTGCTAACATTCCTCTCCAAAACATACCTTACCGGTTCCACAATTCTTATCAGAAGACGCCGTTCTTCAGTGATGATTTCAGCCATACCCTGCATTTCCTGGTCAAATTCAAGATTAATATTATAAAAGGTGGTTAAACCATCAGGTAATTCCACCTCAACCGTGTAAAAATTATCGGCAGGAACCAATGAAATATTTCTTACAATACCATTAACCATACCGAACTCCATATGAGGATAATTGTCAAGTTTTATATTAACCCGTTGCCCCACTTTTACTTTACCTGAACGCCGTAGGGGCAGGTTCATCTTGCCTATTATTTTCCCTGCATCTTCGGGTACAATTGTAATAACCTTATCACCAATGACAACATTTTGATCCTGCGTCCAGAAAGTTGTAAAAGTTACTACTCCCTGATTCGGAGCTTTTAATAAGTAGGTTTGCTCCCATAATGCAATTTGCGCCGAGAGATTATCGAATGATTCAATTATTTGAAGTTCAAGTTGTTTCTTTTGATCCTCAAACTCCAGCTCATAATCCAGGATATCCTGTTCAAGTTTGGATATTTGAATGTCAGTAGTAGATAAATTGATCCTGGCCTGTTCGAACTCATACTTCTTTTGCAATAACCTTCCTTCCGACTGATCGAATTCCGCCTGTGGAATTACTTTCTTCTGAAAAAGCACGGAATCCCGGTTGAATTGCCTCTCAACCAGTTCCAGCTCCTTTCTCAACAAATCCCTCTGCCGGCAAAGCCGGTTGTAATACAACCTGAATTTTTTTATTTCCTCCCTGATGGAGGATATCTTTTTCGCATAGTATTTTATCTCCAGAAAATTTTGATAAGCTTGGTAGTGCTTGAGGAATGCTGCAAATGGCGATTGAACTTCCCCTAATGAAAGATTATTTTCGAAGTCGATATTTTTTGTTGTATTAAAATCTATTATGAACTCCTGAAATTCATTAAGTTTATCTTTTAATTGAAAAATTTCCTGGTATCTGGCAGGATTTTCTATCATGGCAAGGGGTTGGTTCCGGGTAACAACCTGTTTATCCGAAACGAAAAGAGCCTGTAGTTTCCCGCTTGCTTTCGCCACTACCGTTGCAGGCGGGTATTCAGTAGTGATAATGATCCGGGAAGGAATCACATCAGGATATTTGAAGAACCAGCTTCCGGCGAGGATTCCGGCAATAATGACGAAGACAAGGGTTATTCCCCAGCGAATGATCCAACGCGGAGTATGTCCCATAATTTCCTGAACTTCTTCACTCCTTAACTCGACTTTGTGAAGATCGGTATCCTGATCTGAGTTTGTCATTTCTGTAACTTCTGTACTATTGGGTACTGAATTGTTATATTGTTAAATTGTTAAATTATTCGCTTCGCTTCTCATGAGATCGCCCCGATAGCCATCGGGGCTAAGTTGTTACATTGTTGGGGTTATTCTTTCAATTTCTGCCTTAACATATTGTTTCCCAACCGTATCGCGACTAAAATAATCCCACTTGAGTACAACACCCCAAACATAATTAGAAAGATCGAAAGCAATTCTATATGCCTTGATATCCATAAGATCTAAATATTTCTTATCCATAATAATATCATTGCGTTCGTTAACAACTTAGCAATTAAACAATTTAACCATTTAACAATTTATCAATTTAGCCATGTAACAATTTATCAATTTTATTCAATT
Source organism: Bacteroidota bacterium (assembly GCA_030628785.1). Lineage (GTDB taxonomy): Bacteria > Bacteroidota > Bacteroidia > Bacteroidales > VadinHA17 > CAZEWS01. Next base: position 7,112 of record DAOVQI010000016.1, on the reverse strand, counting down.
TCCAAGTTCCAGTTGATTTTTTACCAGGTTATAATACGCCCCTTTTAGCTTTGTTAATTCATTATGTGTCCCTCTTTCAACAATTTCCCCCTTTTCCAGCACAACAATCTGATCGGCATTAGTAACAGTGCTCAAACGGTGCGCCACTACAATAACGGTTTTCCCGGTAAAAAATTCCTGAAGATTATTCATGATGATCTTTTCATTATTGGCATCCAAAGAGTTTGTCGCTTCATCAAAAAACAGAAATTCAGGATTCTTATAAACAGCCCTGGCGATTAATATCCGTTGCTTCTGTCCCTGGCTTAATCCATGCCCATTCGCCCCGATTTTTGTATTGTACCCCAAAGGCAGCGATTCAATAAATTCCTGAATATTGGCAACTTTAACCGAATGGATCAATTTCTCCGTGGAAACAGCTTCATCTCCCATGGTGATATTTTTGGCAATGGTATCGGAAAAAACAAAACCATCCTGCATTACCACACCACATTTATCACGCCATACACGGTTGCTGAAGTTGCGCAGGTAAATATCACCTATTTTTATCTCTCCCTTTGTGGGAGGATAAAAACCAAGCAACAGTTTAACCAGCGTAGTCTTTCCGCTTCCGCTGACTCCTACAACGGCAGTTACCTTCGATTCGGGAATTTCAAAATCGACATTCTGTAAAACGAACGGGGAATGGGGGCCTTCGTATTGAAAAGATAATCCTGAAACCGTTAAACTCCTGATCCGGGGAAGAAGACCGATCTTGGGTTCATCCGGAGACTCTTCATCATCTTTAAGATGAACTTCACCCAATCGTTCCAAGCTGATTTTCGCATCCTGTGTCCGGTGGAAAAATCCGATCATCTGATTCAACGGGGAGTTTAATTGGCCAATAATATACATAACTGCCAGCATCATTCCCAGGGTCATATCCCCATAGATGACCGATGTTGCAGCAATTATGGTGATCAGTATGTTTTTTGCCTCATTGATAAAGGTTGCCCCTGCTTGCTGATACTGGGTTAATGACAATGATTTGACATTCACCCTGAATAATTTCGCCTGAATGGATTCCCACTCCCATCGCTTCTGTTTCTCAATATTATTCAGTTTAATTTCCTGCATTCCTGTAATCAGTTGAATAAGGTTGCTTTGGTTGTCCGATAACTGACTGAATCGTTTAAAATCCAGCTCCCTTCTCTTTTTCATAAACACGTAAACCCAAATAATATAAAGAGCGCTTCCAGCCAGGAAGATCCAGAAGATCTTCATGCTGTAAATAGCCAATACAATTCCAAAAATTACAAGGTTTACAAATGAAAACAGGATATTTAAGGTCGCAGAAGTCAAAAAGAGTTCTATCCGGCGATGGTCATTGATCCGTTGCATAAGGTCACCAATCATCTTTGTATCAAAAAAGGCAATGGGAAGCTTCATCAGTTTTATCAGGAAATCAGAGATCAGGGATATGTTTACCCTTGTTCCGAGATGCAGTAATATCCATCCCCGGATAAAATCAACCGACATCCTGCCTATAAACAGGGCAAACTGGGCGATTAATATAAGGTAGATAAAGCCGATGTCCTGGTTATTGATACCGAAATCAACAACCTGCTGGGTCAGGAACGGAAAGATCAACTGGATAATACTCCCCAGGAGTAATCCAAGAACCAACTGGGTCATGAAATTTTTATACGGACGCAGGTAGGAAAATAAAAAACTGAAAGTTCCTTTGTTGGTCTTCTCGTCCTCGTATTTGTAAAAGTCAGGCGTAGGTTCAACGAGCAGGCACAAGCCCATTTCTTCACCGTCTTTTTTGGTACTGACCCAGCTTTTCAAAAATTCCTCTTTAGTGTATTTAACCCTTCCATGAGCCGGATCGGCAACAAAAATCTTGTTTTTCCTGATTTTATAAACTACAATGAAATGTTTTTGTCTCCAGTGGACAATACATGGGAAATTAACTTCTTTTACTAATTGTTCAAAACTGAGGCGTACACCCATAGTATGGAACCCGATAGATTCTGCAGCATCGCTTATACCAAGCATAGAAACACCTTCCCTTGATATAAAACAACGCTCTCGTAAGGTTTGAAGCGAGAAGTTTTTTCCATAAAATTTTGCAATCATCCTGAGGCAGGCCGGACCGCAGTCCATTGCATCCAATTGCTTATAAAAAGGGAAGTGGGTCATTGGAGTAAAAATACCGGTTCAGCACAAAAATAATCTAATTGTTGGAATAATTCACTCACCGGGTAACTTAAAGATTACTCACCGGTTGACTCGAAGTCACCCAGTGAGTAGTAAAGGTTATGCGTCCGGAAATACACAATGAAATGAACATAATATGTTTGGAATATGAAAAACTGAACATATATTTGCAATATGTTCAAAAAACAGAAGCATTATTTACTCAACCATATATTAAGCCTAAAATAATCGGGGATATTTCGGGCAAGACCAGCAGGACAACACTGACTAAATACATAACAGACTTAACCCGGCTGGGAATACTCACTCCAAAACAGGATGGTAAAGAAGTGTATTATATTAATACCGACCTGGTTAGAATATTGGAGGGATAAAAAAATTTACTTATTTCATTGGTTGTAAACTTGCCTGAATTCTGTAAAATGATTATATTTATGCCTGTTCTTTCAGCTTCATACTAAGGGATTCGCATGGATTAACAAAAATCAACAACACTTGATGATGAATAAAGGATTAAGAGATCATATTAAACGCGAGTTACGGGAAAAGCTCAGTAGCCAGAAAGAAGTGAATAAAATTATCATCTTTGGTTCTTTTATAAATTCTATGGAGCCACGGGATATTGATGTAGCTGTATTTCTGGATAGCGATGAACCCTATTTAAGCTTAGCGATGAAGTACCGTAAACTGACTCGTGAAATATCAAAAATTCTACCCTTAGATATTATTCCAATAAGGCCGGAAGCACCGAAAATTTCATTTTTCGACGAAATAGAAAAAGGAGAAATGATCTATGAAAAATGAGACCAAAACCTGGTTAGCATTCTCTCGTGAGAACTTAGCCTCTGCCAGAGTTCTTTTAGAAAGTAATTTATTCAATCCCTGCTTGCAGAATGTTCAACAGTGTGTAGAAAAGGCACTGAAATTAATCCTTGTAGAGAAAGCTCTTGGTTTAAAAAGAACTCATTCGATAATGGAATTAAAGAATACTCTAAACAATTACGATATCGAAATAGATCTTAGTTATGAAGAGTGTGATTTTCTGGATTCGCTATATATACCTTCAAAATACCCGATTAGCAGTGTATTACCAGATTATGAACCAAATCATGAATTGTGCTCGAAAAGTATCTCTATCGCAAATAGAGTATTGGAACAAGCCGGGAAAATAGTCTCATAGGCCCGCTAACAAATCACTGCAAAACCACTTTATTCAAAATTTTATATTTTTAATTAGTCTTTGCAAGAAAACTCTGAAGATATTAATATCATTTAAATAAGTAATAGTTTAACAGTTGAATTTTTCATAGAATTGTTATACTGTTAAATTGCTAAAATATTGATGATGAGACAACAATTTAACAATTTAGCAATTTAGCCATAAAAGATTCAAACCTAAATATTATTGTATTTGGCTAAAATACAAAGCATTATACGCATTCTTGCAAGCACTAATTACTGTTTTAAGGAATAATGAAAATTTTAATCGCACCTGATTCATTTAAAGATTGTTTACCGGCAAGTAAAGTAGCACTCTCTATTGAACTTGGAATTCTTAAAGTTTTTCCCGATGCAGAGATTATAAAAATCCCTTTAGCTGATGGTGGCGAAGGAACCGTTGAGGCACTTGTTAATGCTACGGGTGGAAAAATAATAAATATTCAGGTACATGATCCCTTAATGCGGAAAATCGATTCTTTTTTCGGGATACTGGGTAACAGGAAAACAGCCATAATTGAAATGGCCGCTGCATCTGGAATTGAACTGCTCACAGAAAAAGAAAGGAATCCTTGGCTTACCACTACCTTTGGAACCGGCGAACTGATTAAAGCAGCTTTAGACTTTGGCTGCCAAACCATCCTTATTGGTATTGGAGGTAGCGCAACAGTTGACGGGGGAGCAGGAATGGTTCAGGCATTAGGGGCTGAATTACTTGATAAAAAAAACAAAAGCATCGCAAAAGGAGGTAAAGGACTTGCCCAATTAAGCACCATTAATACAGATACGCTGGATGTAAGATTGAAAGGGAAAAAAATATGGGTCGCATGCGATGTAAAGAACCCGCTACTTGGTGAAAACGGTGCAGCCAAAATCTTTGGACCACAAAAAGGTGCAAATCCGGAAATGATTAATAAACTGGAACAAAACCTGGCACACTATTCTGAAGTTATTGAGACACAATTGGGTATTACTATTGCCAACATTCCCGGCACAGGCGCAGCAGGCGGATTGGGGGCAGGATTCATGGCTTTTCTGAACGCCGAACTAAAACCGGGATTTGAACTTATCAGTGAAATAGTTCACCTGGCAGAACAAATAGTTAACGCCGATCTTGTGATTACGGCTGAAGGAAAAATCGATTATCAAACCCGGTTCGGGAAAACTCCTGCAGGTGTAGCCGGTATTGCGAAAAACTTTAACAAACCCCTCTTGGCATTTGCCGGTTCACTTGGACCAAGGGTGGAAAGCCTCAATGAATTGGGATTTACGTCCATTATTCCCATAACGGATAAACCCATGTCCCTGCAGGAATCCATCACTAATGCAGGTGAACTACTTATGAATGCTGCAGAAAGGACAATGAGGATCCTTGAAATAAAACTTTAGCACCTTACTTCCAAGGGAGGCGGGCAACTCGCAACCCGTAACCCGCAACTTGGGTTAATTAGTTATTTTCTACTTTGGATATCTTCCGAATAACTTATTGAAAAACCGGGTTTTGTACGGTTCAGAAACAAACAGAACCATCTGAATCAATACATCAGATGGTTCTGTTTTTAAACCCCAGTGGTGAAATTTATATATGAAAAGAATTGTCTAATACATTGTATTGATCAATTGACCGATTGCATTTCGGTTCTTCACTGCAAATCGTAATTGTCTTCCGGTTTTGGTAATCAGATTCAACCCATTTGGGAAGATCTTCATGGTATTATAAAAGATAATTTCCTTTATTTGTTCAGGTAAAATTTCCAGATTAAAACGTCCTGCATCAGGATTCCTTGTTTTGAAATAAATACGTTGATTGGTAACAATCAGTTTGCCTTCAACTTTATCCTCGTCAACGTAATATTTTGTATCCCCGGCTTTTATCACCGTTTCGTTTGCTTTCAGATTAACAACCATTATAACTCGTTTTTATGATGAAAGAATTGTTTCTTATTTTATTAAAATCCAAAAGTCCTTTTTTTATTCTACATTAATAATGCCAAACTAAGCAAACAGCTTTCAATAAGGACTTTAATTCAAATTTTCAAAGAAGGTTTACTTAAAAAGTGTTCTATTATTGAACATTTTGTGTTCGAAACCAAACGGTTTTTATCTCACTGTTTCGATATAAAGACGATTGAAATGACCAAAAGTTGCAAAGATTGTTGATTTTTTTTAATAAAAAAAAAACCGAAAAATTATTACCTTGATCACCTGATTAACTATTGTCAATTTGATGAGTTACCTTTTAATAGGATTCGGGATATTTTTCTTAATTTTTTCTCTGCTTATTTCAATTATGATCTGGATGGAGAATAAATTTTTAGCCGGACTGAAATTTTTTCTGTTATTTTTACCCTTGCCTCTTCTGTTTTTCCTCGCCGGATGGTATCGATTTCCTTATGAGGAAATTATTGGAATATTGCTGATTTCAGCAACAGTTATCACAGGAATAATAATCCTTTTCCCTTCAAAAACGAATAAATTTCAAAACAGGTCCATTCCTGTTAACCGAATTGATGAAAGAGATACAATGTTTTCCCGGAAGGATCTGGTTCCCGATACAAAGCATTTCCGGGAATATTATGTGAGAAATCCTGAGAAGAAGGCAAAGGATGATTTGTTCCGTGAACTTCCGGGATTGTTAAAACCAGGCACTATCTATTATAACCGGCTTGCTTTCGCCGCAGCAAATGCAAGCTTTTTTACCATTGAACAATTACACTCCCTGGTAAGGGGAAATAAAACCAATGAAGTAGAATCTGTAAATAAAAATCAGATTACCAGGTTTTTAAAAACATGGGCAAAAAAGCTTGGAATCCTCGATGTTGGAATAACCGAATTAAAGGAATATCATTTATACTCAGTTGGTGGCAGGAATGAACGGTATGGTATGGAAGTAATAAACTCGCACAAATTTGCCATTGCTTTAACGGTTGAAATGGATTATGCTATGATGTCAACCAGTCCGTTAGCCCCTACGGTAATGGAATCAGCACAACAGTACCAGAATTCAGGATCCATTGCTATTCAGATCGCTCAATTCATCCGCAATCTAGGGTATTCAGCCCGGGCACACATCGATGCCAATTATGAACTGATTTGCCCCCTTGTAGCCCGTGACGCCGGATTGGGAGAAATTGGAAGAATGGGGCTTTTAATGACACCCGGTTATGGGCCACGTGTTAGAATAGCTGTAGTAACCACCGACTTGCCTCTTTTTATTGATCCCCCTACACATGATCCGTCTGTGCTTGACTTTTGCACAAAATGTAGAAAATGTGCCGTTATTTGTCCGGGTCAGGCTATTTCATTCGAAAAAAGAAAAGAAATTAATGGTGTGTTCCGATGGCAAATCAACTCAGAAGCCTGCTTCACGTACTGGTGTAAAGCAGGGACAGACTGTGGAAGATGCATAGCCGTTTGTCCCTTTTCCCATCCAAATAATCTTTTACACAACCTGGTACGCCGGGGAGTGAACAACTCGATTCTTTTCCGTAATCTCGCTATCAAAATGGATGATGTGATTTATGGCAAAAAACCGGCACCTGAAAATTCCCCTGACTGGATGTAAGATTTAAACCAGTAGCTTATGTTATATTTAAACTTAAAAATGATGAAAGTACTTTTTAACAAAAAATTCTTACAGCATAATGTTGAAAGCAGTGCTGAGGGAGCTTACCGCATCGGTGAATTTGTCG
>DAOVQI010000384.1 GCA_030628785.1 Bacteroidota bacterium | reverse complement strand
TCCATTTGGGAGACATCATTTATAGTGATGAGGAAATTATTGGTGATGGGGTGAATGTTGCTTCCAGAATTGAGTCGTTAGCTGTACCTGGTAGTATTTTTATTTCAGATAAGGTATATTATGAAATTAAGAACCAACCCGAGATTCAGGCACAGTCATTAAAGACTTTTGAGTTGAAGAATGTTGAAAGACCAGTTGAAGTATTTGCCATTTCCAATAAAGGTTTAGTTATTCCGAAAGCTCATGAAATTGAGGGGAAAACAAATATTCTTTCAACGCCACAACCCACAAACAAACTAACCCAATTCTGGCAGGAACTGAAACGACGCAAGGTCTTCAGGGTGCTTGCCATGTATGCTACTACTGCTTTTGTCCTTCTGGAATTGGTTGATATTATTACTCCTGCTCTCTATTTACCATCATGGATACCTACATTGATTATCGTGCTTCTTGTTATTGGCTTTCCATTTGCAGTCATCTTCTCCTGGATATTTGATATAACTCCTGAAGGAGTAAAAAAGACAGAATCCATTGAAGTTGCAAAAGAGCAAGAACCGCCTTCAGTCCCTGTTAAAAGAAGACTGAAAGTAAGTGATGTAGTTATTGCTGTATTGATTGTTGTGGTTGGCATACTGGTTTATCCAAAAATATTTAAGAAAGATAAGTTTGAAGGGATCAGGAATCCGGATGGTAAGATTTCCATCGCTGTTATGCCTTTTGATAATTTATCAGGAGATACAGTATACAATGTCTGGCAGGGTGGTTTTCAAAATCTTCTGATTACTACTCTATCAAATTCAAAAGAGCTATCGGTCCGTCAGTATCAGGCTATGTATGATATACTTGAAAGTAAAAGAAATTTAACTCACGCTTCTATCACACCATCAGTAGCCAGTGAGCTTGCATTAAAACTTGAAACAAGAATATTTATACTTGGTAACATACTGAAGGCAGGAAATAAAATCCGGGTTAACGCCCAATTGGTGAATGCTGAAACAGAAGAAATATATAAAACGTACCAGGTGGACGGGAATACGGAAGATGATATTTTCGCCATGGCCGACTCATTGTCAGGACTGATAAAAAATTATCTTGAAATAAGAAAATTTGTTGAACAGCATGATTCACCTGTTTATCATGAATCTTTTTATACAAATTCATCTGAAGCTTTTCAATATTATATTCACGGACATAACGCATTTATGGATTTAGATTTCCAAGCAGCTACAAAATGGCTTTCAAAAGCAATAGAAACCGATTCAGGTTTTATCACTGCTTATGGAATGTTATCATTTACTTATCAATCTATGGGATATGATAAACTGGCAAGGAATTGGTGCAACATGGCTTATAAAAAAAGGCATGAAATGCCATTAAAAGGAGAATTAATGTTAGAATTCCTCAATGCATATTATTATGAAACTCCAAATGAAGAAATCAAATATCTTAAACAAATTCTGGAGATTGATGAACTGAATTCTGATTATTGGTACTTGCTTGGGAATGCATATTATGAAAAACACCAATATAGAGATGCTGTGATTTCTTATAAAAAAGCCCTCGAAATTCATAAAAATTGGGGAACCGACTATCATAATCCATTTATATATTCTTTGCTGGGAGGATCATACCATAAAGTCAATGAACATAAAAGAGAAAAAGAAGTGTATGAAATAGGATTAAGCATTTTTCCTGATTTGGCAGGAATAATACAACGTCAAGCCATTTGTGCTCTTTCACAGGGAAAAACAGATGAGGCGGATAATTTTATAGCCAAATATAAATCAATAAGAAAAAATAAACACCGGTGGTCTGAATCAAGAATACTCTCAGGTTTAGGGGATATATATTTAGTTGCGGATTTATTTGATGAAGCAGAAATAAACTTTCGTCAGGCCCATAAATTAGATTCCGGGAATCCTGCAATAATGTATCCTCTGGCCTTGTTTCTTATCAATAATGATATTAATGTAAATGAAGGCATTGACCTTATACAAAAAGCTTTAGAGCTCAAGCCTGACAATTGGTATTATTTAGATACTAAAGGATGGGGCCTATATAAGCAGGGCAGGTACGAAGAAGCGCTGAAAGTTTTCAAAGACTCCTGGGATTTAAGACCTGCCTATGACTATGAAGGTTTCCTACATATCCAGGAAGTCGAACAGGCTCTTGCCAATCAAAACAAATGAATTGTATCCTTATTATGTACCAAGTTTGTCCTCGATCCCATACCCATTTCAGCAACACCATCACAACTAATCAGCTTCATCCTCATGTCGCATTTTTCCCGCAAATGCAACAGGTTTTTAATGATTGGGAATTTGGGAACGAGTTTTTCAATAACTTTTTTCAGTAGAGTTGTTGTTGATAATAACTTTTTACAATTCCTGTTCCCATCCCCCCATTTTCCACCATTTCTATTGCAACCAAAACACTTGGATATTAACACTAAATAGCTTATAGGAAATTGACTTATTCTAAAGCCACCTATGCCATTATCTTATATGGGTTAATATCATACTATAGTAGAATAACAGATATCTGTAATCGCCTTAAATCAATTATTGTTTTAATAGGATCGATAATTGACAAAATGTTTCAGTAAGGTTTCAGTAGATTATAAATAAAAGAAGCACATACATCTGATATATAGATATATATGCTTACAATATCGTAGTCCGTAGGGGAATCGAACCCCTGTTACCAGGATGAAAACCTGGCGTCCTAACCCCTAGACGAACGGACCATTTAAACATCCCAAACTTGGGTTTGCAAAGGTATAATATTTTTTTTTCCAGCCAACAAAATTATTTTATTAGAAGACATACCTTGCAGAAATCCCAATTAACCGATTACCCCAACCGCTATGACCGATAAGATTAAAACTTGGGATCCAGTCAATTCCGAGGCTCAGCGGAATTTCATCAAAGGTGTATTCCAAACACAGAATTCCGTCAATTCCGAGGATAGCCCGACTGTCTGGATCGTCAACAAAAGGACTTCGGCTATCCCAAAAACCCGCATGAGCTCCCACACCATAAAACCACTTAAGACCAGGGTATTGTTTTGTGGGATTGTGAATTTCATACAAAGCCGTTATCCGGAATCCTCCCCAGCGGGTGGATAATATTCCTTCAACGGCATTCTTATCGCTTAAAAAATGTT
>DAOVQI010000386.1 GCA_030628785.1 Bacteroidota bacterium | reverse complement strand
TTGGTATCCAGAGCCAGGTTCCTTAATGAATCATACTGAGTGTCATACCAATGCTCCCCCTGATCCACGATCTGACGGGTATGCCAAAGATTGGCAGCGGTAAAAAACTCCTTTTCAGTGGCTTTCATAACGTCAAATACGACAAACATTTCAGGATCTTTTATATAGGTAATGATCCTGTCCCATTCGTAACCCAGTTTTTCATCGATCAGCCGTGTGCGGCTGTAGTCAAAATCAGGAAACGTAAGAAAGTCTATTTTCCGGGTTCGCACTATCCTGTATGATCCGGCATTATGAAGGAAGTCCAATACGGATTGGCTTTCGATTGCAGGATGGTCGGTGAGACTATACCGGTATTCTCCTTCTTTTTGCCCCATCCATATCTTTTCCTGCCGGACACATAAACGGTTATGAAAATAATCCTGCCGGTATGAACCAAAAGGTCCGCTTGGCATGTAATCCCGGTAACCACCATCGTGAAGTAAGACAGATCCCTTGTTCATCAGCAGGACAATACTATTTTCATCAGCATGTCCATGTGTCATTTTTTCCTCTTCAACGGGTATAACGTCCCGCAGGTAATCCCTGAAAAGCAGACCCCCATCACCCTCATCACGGTAATTGAGAAGCATATAGGTGGAGGTTGGTTCCCAGCCATTCCGGAACACGATCTTCTTACCCTGAACATCTTCCATTACTTCTTCACTCAGGACTTCAGGAACTTCTGGTTTTATATCATCTGTACCATAGCGGTAACAATCCAAAAGAAGGTATGCGAGACCTGTGTTTTGAACCCGGCTAAAATCAATGAATTTCCCGGCAATAACGGTAGCTGCCCATTTAAGTTCAGGATTATTATACATCTTTGCCACCGCCTCGAAAAAAACCAGGTAACGGTTCCAATTTGACTGCCAATGGGCATCACCAAAATCGGGTATCATACCATCCGGACACATCAGGTGGAGAAAGTATTGTGCGTAATAGTACATTTCAGGGGTTTTAAAAAGCTCGCTAAGCTGGTTTTTGGCATCGGCGTATCCAATTAAAGAATATAGCCAGACCGCATGATAAATAGTCGCATCCTCAATTTCCCAGTTACCCCAGTTATCAAACCCCAGGGCTTGCTCATAGGTTTTCCAGTTCTTTGTTCGCTCATGATCCGGTACAGCCCGGACAGACCAGGCAAGGGTTTCAGCACGCAGGATAGCCCGGTTCATGGCTCCCCATTCCTGGGTTTGCAAGGTATATTCAACACTATGAGCAATTGTTTTATCGATCTTCTCTTGCTGTGATTTATTTAAAAAACCTTGTTGTTTCAATATAACATAAGGTCTGATATACCGCATGGTGGTAAAAAAATCAGGAAGGGCTGGAACACCATTTGTATAATCCGGACGGCGTTTTACAGCCTCTTCAGGATATTCGTTTTTGTAGTTTGGGTACTCAAGTAAAACCTTTTTTGCGCGTTCAGCATATTCTTTATTTCCCTCCAACTCAAATAAAGTGGCATAGATGGTTGCCATTTCAAGAAACCGGGATGGCGGCCGGTAGCCGAATATGTTATCAGGATCGAGTGATCTTTTCCAGGCTATTTCCAGTGAATCGTAGTGATCCCAGGTCCAGTCAGCGGAAGACCGTGCAAACTCGAGATATTTAGCCATAGGAATGGGAATTACAGGATCGGATGAATATACACTCCCTATCAGCACCATACAAACAAGCAAAATCAGTGTGCGTTTCATAAGATTAACTATTAATTTCTTAATTTAATTCTAAAACTGAACATGAAAATTACTATTGTTCTGTAATCATAAAATTACAAAATACAATAAAACATTCTTTTTCTCAAACCCTTAGGGTCTGGCCGGAGAATCGTTCTACAATTTTATTGAATTCCACGTTTCAAATACAGTAAAAACATTTTCAGGTTTGGCTGCAGGACCGAATTCACATTGAGCAATTACACCTCCTTTGGAATAAAGATTGTCATATACACGGTTCACAGCTTTTTTTATATCTTCTTTTATACCTTTTGGAAGCAAATGCTGGCGGTCTATTTCGCCCCAGAATGTGATCTTCCCCCGAAATAGCTCACCTAACTTTTCTATATCCATACAAAACAACTGGCTATTCAAGGCATCGATTCCCACTTCAATCAGGTCGGGAATAATTTCAGTGATCTCCCCGTCGGAGTGCATAAAAACATATTTGCCGTAATTACGGGCAATCTCAACATAATCCTTATACATGGGTATAAAATACTTCCTGAATATTTGGGGAGAGACCAAAAGTCCGTTTTGTGTGCCCCAATCATCCATTAGTGAAATAGCGTCAATATCCGTTTTTGCCCAAACCTCAACTTCTTTACAATAGTGGACATGGATTTTATTAAGGAGCACGGGTAATTCAGGCGGGTCTTCAATTAAATCAATAAATCCCTGTTCCATGGTACGGATAAATTGGAAACGCTCAAAAGGTCTGACCCAGGAACCGGCTAAAATGAATTGGTCAGTTGACCTGCAAAAAGCATTAACTATTTCCCTGTTAACACCCAGAGTTGCTTCAGGGGTCTTAAAATGGTTAAGATCCTCCCATTTGGATATCATTGGTTTCCTTACAACACCAATAACACCATTATGTGCGTTATCGAAATAACAACCCCATTCGTCAATGTAAGTTCCTTTTTTGTACCGTTTGCCATTGGTATCAAGCGGCTTGAGATATTCCTGTGGCGCCATTGTAATATCATCCGGAAAATCCATTTTCAACCTGTATACCTCTTGCGGATAATTTTCTTCAGCCCAAGGTAAGATCCAGACTTGGCGGGGTATACGCTCAGGTGAATCAAAATTAATTGTTTTTTCAACCAGTTGCTTTGTAGCCATTTAAGTTTATGCAAATGTATCTAATATTGACTTGTTATTTTCTTGTATAGGAATTTACTCTCCGCCTCCCGAAAGCTTTCGGGATGGCGGATCATGAGATCGCCCCGCCCAGTCGGGGCTAAGTTCAAAAATTTCCCTTATCATATGGGTGATTCCGTAGAGATTAATAAAATCCAAAGTTCAAAATCCAAAGTTCAAAATAAATTCCAAACCCCAAATCCCAAGTTCAAAACTATTGCTTTGAAAAGCAGGATTAACTTCTTTTTCCA
>DAOVQI010000400.1 GCA_030628785.1 Bacteroidota bacterium | reverse complement strand
CGTCATCTACTATTAAGATTACACCTTTATATTTCATACTTGATATATTTTAATGACTAAGCTTAGAATATGTACTTTATTTAATTCATTAAATTTATGATTTCCAGGGCTATAATAAACTCAAACGCTTTAGTTTAGTTTGGCGATGTTTTATTACTACACATGTAATATGCTTATATTCAAAGACTAATTCATTCCTGATGGAGTGGAACGGAAGTCAGGAATCCATTTTTAAAAGCTTGTGCAAGTGGAAGTAACGAAATTAAATGGTTAAATGCAAACCTTTTTCACCACCGGTATCCATTCCGAATTCTATCAGCTTGAAAAGAATGAATCCCGCCATTGTATTAAAGTTCTTCGTTTAAGCAAGGGGGATATTATCAATTTAATTGATGGAAAAGGCGGATTCTTTAAGGCAAAGATAATTGAACCAAACGAAAAAAAATGTATTGTTGAGGTTATTACTGCTTATCAAAATTACGGAAAAAGAAATTTCTTTTTACACATTGCCATTGCTCCCACCAAGAGTATGGATCGATTTGAATGGTTCCTTGAAAAAGCTACAGAAATCGGAGTGGATGAAATCACGCCTCTGCTTTGCGACCATTCAGAACGAACAATTATTCGTGAAGACCGGTTGAAAAAAATCATTGTTTCATCGATGAAGCAGGCCTGCCAGGCTTATGAACCACGGCTAAATCCCATAAGGCGTTTTGTGGATTTCCTGAACAAACCGAGAAAAGGGCAGAAATTTATTGCTCACTGCCTGGACAGCAAAAAAGAAATTTTCGGAAAGTCCATTAGCCCACATAAAGACTTGACCATCCTGATCGGTCCGGAGGGAGATTTCAGTGAGGGAGAAATAAAACTTGCAAAAAAATCAGGTTTCCGTGAAGTCAGTCTGGGAACCAGTCGCCTCCGTACAGAAACAGCAGGAGTAATTGCCTGTCATACCTGTCATTTAATTAATTCTCTGTAAAAGGTTAATCCGTAATTCTCAGAAAGGAACCCTTTTTGTGTGAACCCGTTCAAATGGTTTTACAAGAAATCAATAAGTATTTTCACTACATCCAGCCCTTCCTGAGAATGGGCACTGTATCCGGGTGTTATGGGTCATGAAAAATATCTTGTATGGAAATATTGTTGCATGCTCCCGGATCGCCTGATACGGTATCAGATTTTTTTACCTTTAGGTTTATGCCTTCCCCCGCGGCCCGCTTGCTTCAAAGCCCGGTCAATAATCCACTCCAATTGTCCATTTGTGCTCCGGAATTCATCCGCTGCCCATTTTTCAATGGCTTCTAGTTTTTCCGTATCAATCCGGAGCACAAATGGTTTCTTTTTGCTCATTTAGTTACAGCTATTGATGTAATGTGCCTGTATTGATAACCGGAGTAGGATCTCTGTCACCACACAGCACTACCATTAAATTGCTAACCATGGTAGCTTTCTTTTCTTCATCCATAACAATAATATCCTTTTGCGAAAGTTCATTGAGCGCCATCTGAACCATACTAACAGCTCCTTCAACAATTTTAAACCGGGCTGCTACAATAGCTGTAGCCTGCTGTCTTCTTAACATGGCACTGGCAATCTCAGACGCATAGGCTATATAATTGATTCGTGCTTCAATAACATGAATACCGGCAATCTCCAACCGCTCCCTGATCTCCTGCTCCAATTCATGGTTAACTTCTTCCCCACCCGACCGTAATGTTATTTCGGCATCCTGATCTTCAAAATTATCATAGGGATAAATTCCGGCAAGCTTCCGAAGCGCCGCTTCACTCTGAACAACAACAAAATGCTCGTACTCGTCAACCTGGAAAGCTGCCTTAAAGGTATCCTCAACTTTCCAGACAAGAACCAAACCGATCATAATCGGATTCCCGATCTTATCGTTTACCTTACTCGGATCACTGTCAAAATTCCTTGCCCTCAATGATATCTTTTTCCGAATAAAAAAAGGATTTACCCAAAAAAAGCCGTTTGTTTTTATCGTGCCTTTATAAGCACCGAACAGTACCAAAATACATGACTCATTAGGATTCACAACCGTAAATCCAATTACACCAAGAATTACCAGAAGAAGCGTAATAACAATAAGAAAAGGATTTCTTATCAAAACACTGAAAACTACACCGGCTATTAATACTATTATAATAATTAATGCTAAATAGCCAGACATTGCATGGTATGACTTTTCTTTCATTTCTAAAATAATTTAAATTAATATTATTTTGATATTACAATGATATAACAAAAAATTTATATTTCAAAATTTTTTTCAAAAAAAAAGAGGTTGTCGCATACGACAACCTCTTTTTTTTAATACAATAATTTGCAATACAAAAGTGAGATTTTCCGGTTTTCCTTTGGATCAGGCTAATGCTGTGAATTTACGTGTTTGGGTAAACCTTATTCAAGATTTGATCTATAATCCGGTTATCCACTTCAAAATGAATCTTATCTAAAAAGTTATAGATATCCTGGGTTTTTTTTCCAAAGAAAAAATCAAGGTCGATTAGCTCACTTTCCTCAATTTCAATATCATGAAATGAAAAACTAAGAGTAGAAATATTTACCATAGGCAAAATGTATTTATTGA
This sequence comes from Bacteroidota bacterium, assembly GCA_030628785.1. Lineage (GTDB taxonomy): Bacteria > Bacteroidota > Bacteroidia > Bacteroidales > VadinHA17 > CAZEWS01. The sequence continues at coordinate 328 of DAOVQI010000400.1, read as the reverse complement.
TTACATTTAATTGAATAACGTAACCTATTCTGATTTTATTATATGTTAACGGGAAGTTATTGTAGAATAAAAGAAACCCTGCCACTAAGGCACGAAGGTCACACAAAGAAAATTATTGATAATTAATAAATTATAAGAGTCAGGCTTATATCGAACTCACATTAATTATTTTCTACTCCTGAAAATTCGGGAAAGGAAGTTTATCCTGATTAATTACTTACGTGAGATCACTTCGTTCATGAGAACGCTTCGCTTAGTTCATGAACTTTTGGTGATTAATTTATCAATAGCCCCGTCCTTTAGGGCGGGGAACAAAGTTAGCCTATTT
>DAOVQI010000130.1 GCA_030628785.1 Bacteroidota bacterium | reverse complement strand
CTTAGCCTTAGCCTCAGCCTCAGCCTTATTCCACAATCATTCAAATTTAGCAGTTTCATTTGAATAGTATTAACCTTTTTAATTACTTTGCGAAGCTATGTTCTTTTTGTTGGTTCTATTGGGTTTTGACCATAATATTCGGGCTGCAAATACACTCCCATCTGCTCCACGGCTTAAATTTTCCTCCGGATACATATTCTCACCAACCGTTACCCAGGTTTCCTTATCACTAATTGTTGTTACACCGAAATTGCCCATCATTGCTCCCCGCTCCGGTATCAGAACTCTTTCGGTAGTTTTTAAGACAAAAAGTAGATCAGGATCGACCTGTGCCATGAAAAGCGGCGCCCGGTTCCTGGGAATGTGATCGTTATTTGCTCCCCGCCGGGTGTAAACCAAAAATAAGCCTTCGCTGTGCGCAACCCAATGCTGTTGCGTATTATAACTGCCCAGTTCAGTACCATCCTCAAACTTCCATGGCTTAATTGGTAACCAGTGTAAACCATCCTCACTAACAGTTACATACGCTTTTATATCATTCCTGAGCGTCAGGTAATATTTGTCTTTATAAAGTGTGATGGAAGGTTCATAGCAGCCTCTTGGCACATCCAATTTCAACTCATCCCCATGTTCAATATATGTCAATTTTTCCCCATCAAAACTACAGTAAAGAACGGTTGAAGAATAACAGTTAGTTGTATCACCTTTCCCTTTAAAGTAGGCAGGGACAAGAAGGGTGCCATCAGATTTCACCAGCCACTGTGCACATCCCGATCCTGAGTTGTAGAATTTTTCCTTATCAGGCATTTCCAGTTCCTTCCAGGATGTCCATTTGTTGGATTCAGGATTGTACACTGAATATGCAGTAGCCCGTGGACGATCTTTTAAAAGTTGACCATCCTTATAATAATAAACCGTATGCCCCAGGGCAAGTAATTTACCCGTTGGCTGGTGCCACCCCGGAACAAAATCACAAATTCCCGAAATAATACTATCTTTCTTTTCACGCCAGCCTAATTCCGGGTGTTCTTCCGGTTCTGTCCATGCAATGCCCATGTTTTCGCTGCGCATTATATACAGACCGGAATAAAAATCCGAATGTTCCACAAACCACTTTTGCATTGTAATAATCAGAACAGGATTTCCATTCTCTCCGGTTCCCGGGATAGTACCAACCCTTGCCTGTGTCCAATTAAATTTGCCATCCCAGTGCTTTGTTACAACATCCAATTTGACAGAATACTTTAACTCTTTTTCAGGCTGACATGTGCTCATTACTAAAAGCACAACTCCACAAAGAATCAATAGCCTTGTTTTCATATTTACCTCTTTTTAAATATATTTCGTATTGTAAAAATCAGTCTAAGGGAAAAATACTCCCTTTATTCCTTTCTTATTCTCTAAATCTGAAAAGAACTCTTTCCATTTTTCAAGCCCGCCTTTATGAGTTGTTAAAATATTAGCATCAATTTTACCGGAATCCAGTAAGTGAATCGATTTATCCCAGGAAGAATATAAAGTTGAAAGGTTAAAAGTAAATTCCACCGCTTTAAACATTCCGGTATCATAAGGGAATTCAATCTTTTCTTTCCCGGTAAGACCTATAGCTGTGATCCTGCCCAGTTTCCTTACTAATTGGAAAGCAGAGGCAATACCTGGCGCCGAACCGCTTGCCTCAACCACAAGGTCGGCGCCCCTGCCTTCGGTCAAATCCATAACAATCGTGGATGGATCTTCCTTGTTTACATTTATTACATAATCAATACTTTTTATCTTTCTTGCGGTTGGCAATCGTAATTCCTCATCCAGATCTGTACCTACAACAGCAACTTTTGCAGCACCACCGGCTTTTGATGCCATTGCGGCAAGAAGCCCTATAGGGCCCGGACCGATAATAACCACAAAATCAGCCGGTTTAAGAGCTCCTCTTTCGAAAATATCTGAAACAACGTTTGCAGTTGGCTCAACAAGTGCTGCTTCTTCAAATGAAAGCGTATCGGGCATTTTGTGTAGCAACTCCGGTTCAGGATATCTCATATACTTTGCAAAACATCCGTCAATTCCCCAGCCGGGAGACCTTTTTTCCGGGCAGATCTGCCTGTTGCCTGTCCTGCACAACCAGCATTTACCACAGGCAAGTGTATGAGGTTCTCCGACTACCCTGTCACCTGTTTTCCAATCTTTTACATTTTTTCCAATTTCAGTAATAATGCCTGAGAATTCATGACCCAGGATAACCGGAGGCCAGTAAGGAAAATTATCGTTATAGATATGAAGATCGGTTCCGCAAATACCTGCGGCTTTCACTTCAATAAGAACTTCATTATCCCCTATCTCAGGAACCGGCACTTCCCTGACTTCGATTAAACCTTTACCCTTTGCTGTTTTAACAAGAGCTTTCATTGTTTCCATTTTACTCATAATAAGCTTCTATTAATATCTATATTTCACTAGAAGAATAGAACGCGGATGACACAGATGACACGGATATACACGGATAAATAAAGATATTTACGAATGATAGGAAATTAAGTTTAATATATAAATATTTAAAATCCGTGAAAATCAGCGTTATCCGTGTCATCCGTGTTCTATATATCATTACACCAACTGTTGAGAAAATTAAGCAATATTTTTGCTGCCAGTTGTATTTGTTCAACTTCAATATGTTCCTGACTTGAATGTGCGTCTATTAAATCACCGGGACCGAAAACAACTGAAGGGATATTCAACAACTTACTATAAAACCACGAATCACATGAGGCAACCATGGCAGAAGTTTGTGGTTCAATACCAGCCTGAGAGCAAGCTTCAGATAAAACAGTGACCAGAGGATGGTTTACATTCAGGGTATGTGCATCGTGGCGATAAGTAAATTCAAGTTTGAAATTATCGCGTAGCTGTTCATTACCCTGCTGCCTGATTTCGGCTTCCATTTCCTGCATTACCTCAAAGCGGGTTTTATTCGGTAGTAATCCCAATACGCCTTCTAAGACAGCTTTATTGGGAGTGGATGCCGGCCAGTTTCCCGCGTGCAGTTTTCCAAAAGTGATAGGCATAGGATTTTCAAATTCATCAAATAAGGGAATGCCTTTTGATTCAGACAGCAGTTTTTTATGATAATTTTCCAAAATCTGCATAACCTTGACAGCTATTTTCAAAGCACTGGCAGATTTCCCCGAGAAACCGCTGTGCCCGGATTCTCCAAAACATGTTACCTTAAACCATACGGCGCCCCGGACCGAAGAAAATATTTTCAGGCTGCTTGATTCAAGTACAATAACTGCATCTGCTTTGTCTCCACTGCGAATAGCCGCTAAGGTCCCATTGCCGCCATTCTCTTCCTCCACAACAATATGAAAAATGATATCTCCTTCAAATTTCAATCCTTTTTCTTTGATTATTTTTAACAATAAATAAAAGGTAGCAATTTGTCCTTTGTCATCACAGGCCCCTCTGCCATATACAGCGTCATTCTTTTGATATGGAATAAACTGATCCCTATCCTTTGCCGATGCCGGAACCACATCCGCATGAGCGTTAAAGATAATTGACTGTCCGGAACCCGTGCCGTTAATCTTTAATCTTAAATAATGCCTCCCATTGTATTTAATATCCGGAATTGGTGAGGAATATTCAGGGTCGTTTAACAGATCATCGGAAAGAGGAACAAGTGTAACCTCATCTGCAAGAGGGCGAAATGCTTTAAACATAAACCGGATAACATCCTCTTCCTGGCCGCCTAATGAAGGAAACCGGATAAGTTGCTCTAAAAAATCAACTGTTTCAGGCAGGAAAATATCAAATTTGTTGTTACTCATTTTCCACCTCCTGTAATACTTTATCCATAACAACTACACCTATTTCCGCTTCTTCCTCCGTTATCACTAGGGGAGGTGCGATACGAATGACATTTCCATGTAAACCAACTCTACCCAATAACATACCATATTCCCCGCATTTGAAAATAATTTTCTGGGTAAGTTCAGGTGCAGGTGTATTCATCTGCTGGTCTTCAATGATTTCCAGGCCCATAACCAATCCTTTTCCGCGTACATCACCAATTGAAGGATGTATTTTTTGCAGTTCTTTAAGTCGCTTAAACAAGTATTCCCCGACTTTTAATGCATTTTGGGGTAATCTTTCATTTTCCAATACATCGAGCACTGCCCAGGAAGCCGCACTTGCCAGAGGATTACCGCCCGTAGTACTGGACATTTCACCCCGCTTCATACAATCGAATATCTTTGTTTCACCCACTAAGCCTGAAGCAGGCATACCACTACCGAATCCTTTACCCAAACAAAGCATGTGAGGTTGAATACCTTCCCATTCAATCATAAACATTTTGCCGGTTCTGCCAAAGGAAGATTGCACTTCATCCATGATGAATAACAGTCCCCGTTCACGGGTCCAATTCTCAAGCGCCTTAAGCCAACCCTCCGGGGGGAAAATAAAACCGGCTCCGCCCTGATAAGGTTCGGTAATAATAGCGCCTACATCTCCTGATGATGACGAATCAATAATTCTATCCAGTTGTTTTATGCAATAAAAATCACAATCCGGATATACTTTGTCGTAAAAACAGCGGAAGCAGTAAGCATACGGCGCCATGATCCCCCCGGGAACTGACGGGCCAAACTTATAACGTGTACCAACACTCCCAGCCACTCCGATTGGGCCATAAGTTCTCCCATGAAATCCTCCATAGAAGGATAGAATCTCATGTTTTCCGGTGTATCGCCTGGCGATCCGTAGTGCTGCATCAGTGCCTTCAGCGCCGGTTGTTAAGAGAAAGATTTTATCAAGATTATGAGGTAAAAGGTTTATTATCCGCTGTGATAAGTTAACCCGCTCCGGGGTTGGGAATGAATAGCAATTCATGAGTCTCTCAGCCTGGTTTTTTATTGCTTCCACATGATGTGGATGGGAATGCCCCAGGTTAGTTACCAGAACTCCGGAAGTGAAATCAATGTATCGATTACCGTCCACATCCGTTACCCAGACTCCTTCACCATGATCCCAAACCACCGGTACCTGGTCAGCCATACAAGGCGGTTCATACTTTTCTGATATTTTTAATAGCTCAGCAGATTTAGGACCGGGGATGGTGTGTTTCTTTAATATGAATTTCATTACTTATTTTATTTAGTCTTTTATTTATTAACTTAAGTTGCCAGGTTATTTTCAAAACAAGTTTTAAAATAAAGCCACCTTCTGTGGGGTTGTCAAATTTAGTACTATTAGCTGACAGTCATTCAATAGTCATTCGTAGTCATTTGTTGTATTTCAATGACAGCGAAGCAAATGTAACTCGTCTGACCACTAAAATGCACTAACTTTTTACATAAACCATAACATAATTGCAATGTTTCAAATCTAAACTAATCACCTGGCAGCAGTAGTGGTCTGACGAGTATCAAGACAAATATTTCATTTTCTACTCTTTTTAGATTTTATCCACATAACACCGCCTATCAGAAATAAAGTAAAGCCCAAAATCAAATCCAGCCAAAACGCTTGCGTATTATGATAAACCAATAATACAAGGAGTGAAATTAAAACGATTACAACTCCAAATATGGCCAAAGTAAAACCTATAATCTTAAAAGGCGAGAGAGCAGTGTCTTTCGCTGCGGCTTCCAATTGAAATGGTTTTTTCAAATCATTGAAAAAGGAAACCACTTTATTCTCTTCTTCCCGGGGGGTTGGTTTAGTTATTGTGCCAATCCACATACCAAGAATAGTAGCCAAAATATTTAACACTGTTGCAGCAGAGTTCCAGCCACTCCTTAACCAGAACTCCAGGGTGGGATCAACCGCCATTTGTTCAGAATAAATGCCGACCAGAATAAAATTAACCGATATCAGTATCACACCTGTAGCTGCACCGGCAATCACTCCCCAAATAACCCCTCTTGCATTAAACTTTTTAAGCAACAACCCTAAAATTAATGGTATCATAATCGGGGGACCGAAAGCTGCAAAAAAACGGAACATAATATCCATCAGGGTTAATCCTCTGAAAAAGCTTAAGAGAATAGCAAGTAAAATCGTCACAATTCCGATAATCACTGTTGCCATGCGTCCAAAACCCAATTCTTTTTTCTCTGTGATGTCAGGTTTAATTTTCTTTTTATAAAAATCACGTGTCAAAATACCGGAAAGAGTATTGAATTCCGAGCCTAAAGTTGACATTGTAGCACTTAAAAGAGCTACCAAAATAAATCCCATCATGCCAACAGGAAGAATTTTCAGACTTATTGCCGCGTAAACTTCTTTAGCATCTGCCAGGTTAGGAAGGATGAGGCGGGCAGCGATACCGGGAAAGAAAAAAATTGGTGGAGCAAGAAACATTAATGTGGCGATTAAATAAACCATTTTCCTTGCATCTTTCTCGCTGCGAACGGTATTATATTTCTGCACAAGAGACCAACTCGCGTTATAAGTAAGTAAAGTAATAAGGAAAACAGTGAATATTAAATATGACCATCCATAGGGTTCTCTAACCGGATTTAAAAATCCCTCCGGAAGTTTAGAAATAAATGTGCCTAAGCTCCCATAATCAGTGGTTATAAAATTAATAGTCAGAAAAAAAAGAAATATCACAGCGATAGCCAGGATGACTGCTTGTACAAAATCTGTAATTATAACTGTCATTTGTCCGCCAAGAAATGAGTAAGCGATCATAATTATGCCTACAATTACCATAAACTGAATTAAGGTTATCCCTGAACCCTTAAGGGCTACCGTAATGACAATGGCGGTGGAAAATATTTTTAAGGCATTATCAAACATTCTTAATGGAAAGCCTGTCCACACAAAAAGCTGGTGAACAGCACTGTTATATCGTCTTTCCATAAAGCCAAGAGGTGTAATAACCCTGGCGCGCCGCCAAAGATGGGCTGTAAAATAACCGCCTAAAAGAATACATACCGGGCCAATCCAGGTAATTATAATTCCAACGATGCCATATTTATAAGATATCTCACTATAAATTACAAATAGCAGGGTGCTGAATGATGCCATAAAAAATGAAGTTCCGGCAAGCCACCAGGGCATCACGTTGCCAGCAGCAAAATAATCCTTTGCCTGTTTAATATAGCGTTTGAAATAATAACCAATAATAATAATTAACAGAAAATAGGCAATTATTACTAAATAATCAGGTAGTTGAATTCCTTTTAGTTCTGTCATTTCTTTTAATATTAATCTGTAACTATTTAGTTTTCAGATGTTTCTTTTTATTTTCGAGATAAATATTATTGGTTATAAGAAGTCTCAGGTTGCAGGTTGCAGTATTTTAATCGATAAAGTTATAAGTTATAGGTTAATACCAAGATTTGGCATTTAAAAAAACTCATTTTCATTAACATTGCGAATAATAATATTGCGTTCTATAACAGAATTCACCTTATTGGGTGGCATGGGTAATGTGGTTTCGCTGATGACAATTTCGGTCATAGTTATTTTTTGCACCCAATTCGTTGTAAGGTCTTTATAAATATCCCCCATATAATGAGAACTACCTACCGTATGTACTTCCATATTTGGCATAGGATTCATAATCATTTCAAATGAACTCTCACCTGAATCATACCCAACAATGGCACATTGTTTCTCATTTACTATACTAAGTCCTTTAAATTCAAGAGTGATTTCGCCATTTTTAAAAAAAGATCCTTCAGATATATTGGTTCCTAAATTTACAGGTGGTTCAGAAAATGCTGCATCATGGACAATTTTTTGGCCAATCATTTTTAAGTCTTGAATGCCGTTACCTTCCGGCGTTCTGTCCGCAAACACATTGCAGAATGAATGAAAATCGATAAAGGCATTATAAACATGATAGGCTTTATCCTGTGGAATTGTATTGCCATTACTATCTATAAGCTTTTCGAATTTACTATGATCAATTCCAAAAACTTGTCCTTTCTCATCAATTCCAATGGAATCGTTTGTAAAAACATATGTCCAATTTTCGAGGACAGGTATTGCAGCTTCCGGAGCGTCTCCATGTTGCAGAGTAAATTTTATACAAATATATTGATCGCCATCTGTACCGGCAACTTGGGCAGGAATACATTTGAGATACAATCTGAATATATCAGTGCTAATGCGATTTCCGTTTAAGGCATAAGTAAAAAGTTTTGATTCCAACACATAATATTGCGTTTCCTGAGAACGCTCACCTGCCAAATTATATGTTTGCGGTAAAATTGGATTATCCAATAAAGGTGACTTAGCT
>DAOVQI010000307.1 GCA_030628785.1 Bacteroidota bacterium | reverse complement strand
TCTATTTGTCATTTGATACTTGTTATTTGCCTGCCCCGTAAGGAAGGATGACTGTACGGGGGTGCTTATGTAATCTTTGTTTGACTTTATGGACAAGCACTAATTAACCAAAAACTGAGAGCCGGGAACCGAAAATCGAAAAATGTACAACAGAATCTTGCTAAAACTAAGTGGCGAAGCTTTATTGGGCAAAAGAAATTACGGTATTGATCCTGTACAACTCACTGATTATGCCGGTCAGATAAAGGAAATCGTTGAACTTGGTGTTGAAGTGGGAATAGTTATTGGTGGGGGAAATATTTTCAGGGGACTTGAAGGTCTGGAAAATGGAGTTGACAGGGTGAAAGGAGACCAAATGGGCATGCTTGCCACAGTAATTAACGGTTTGGCTTTACAATCGGCACTGGAAATAGCAGGTCTGAAAGCGAGAACGTTTTCAGCAATAAATACAGAACCTGCTGCAGAATTTTATAGTAAGAAAAAAGCCTTGGAAGCCCTCTCAAAAGGAGAAGTTATTCTGCTTACCGGAGGGACCGGAAATCCATATTTTACAACAGATACAGCTGCTTCCCTCCGGGCAGTTGAAATCGAAGCAGATGTTTTACTAAAAGGAACCCGTGTGGACGGTGTATACAGTGCCGATCCTGAAAAAGATAAAACAGCGAAGAAATTTGAAAGGATCAGTTTTGACGACGTATATCGATTAGAACTTAAAGTCATGGACCTCACTGCTTTTACTTTATGCAAAGAGAACAACCTGCCGATTATTGTTTTTAACATGAACATAAAGGGCAATCTGAAAAAGATTATCCTAAATGAAAATGTTGGAACAAAAATCTGTAATTCCCAATCTTAAATTGGCCAATCCCAAGGCTGAAATTTTTTATTATTCCTAAATTTTTTAAATTTGTTTGTAGCATTACAAATTTGAATCATTTCTTTATTAATTAAATTATTCAGCTTATGACGGAAGAAGTTGAATTTTGCATTGCTGAAGCGGAAGAAAAAATGGAGAATTCCATTAAACATTTACAAATGGAATTAACCAAAATCAGAGCCGGCAAAGCAACACCTAATATGTTGGATGGAATTTTTGTCGACTATTACGGTACGAATACACCTCTTAGCCAGGTTTCCAACATTAATACACCGGACCCAAAATCCATTCTCATTCAACCCTGGGAGAAAAATATGCTTGTACCCATTGAAAAAGCAATCCTTGCGGCTAATATTGGATTAACACCTTTAAATAATGGAAAGATTATAAGAATAAATGTTCCTCCCTTAACTGAAGAAAGGAGAACTCAATTGGTCAAGCAAGCTAAGGTAGAAGGTGAAAACACTAAAATCAGCATTCGCAATGCCAGAAAATGGGCTAACGACGAGCTTAAAAAAATGCAAAAAGAAGGTCTATCCGAAGATCTGGAGAAAGATGCTGAAGAAGAAGTTCAAAAGCTCACCGCTAAATATTCAGGACAAGTTGACGAATTAATCGAAGCAAAGGATAAGGATATAATGACTATTTAAAAAACATTTTACCTATTTTCTCGTCACTTTGTGTGATACTCGTCAGACCACTACTACTGTGCCGGGCGATTAGTTTAGATTTGAAACATTACAATTATATTATGGTTTATGTAAAAAATTAATGCATTTTAGTGGTCAGACGAGTAGGTTATTTTGCCATAATTCTCATCTTATACCTGGCATTCTCCTCAATTAATTCTTTACTAAAATAATCAGCATGATACTTCCCTTGTATATACCAATCGGTTTGATCGCAGTAAAAATCACTGGCAGGGACTCCACATTCCCCCGTAGGAATAATAGTTAATGATTCATCCCAATTAGCTGTAGAAAAAATATGCCTGTTCGAAGCTCCATTATCAACCACGAAGAGATTTGAAAATGGATAGGTATAAGGACTTACAGTATGAAAACTGCCACCAACTTCATACGGACCACGGGATAAATTGAATAGCTTTTTTAATATTGCAACATTTGCCATAGGATGATCCAACGATATCTGATGAATATTGCCCCACTGCCAATTTCTTGTTTTTTTCCCTAATTGAGCTTCAAGTGATGAGATGGTTTCTTTGAAACTCTTTAAGATCATATCCTGTAAGGTTTCCCTAACATCAGATGTGTTTATATCGTCACACCAATCCATATCTTTTTTCCTCCACAGGTTTTCAATAAAATTTTTTACCAGGTTGGAATTACTAAAATATTCATCGAAAAGTTCATCGCCCATCTCATCATGTAAGATGTTTATTACGAGATTCATGTAAAGATTTTCAAAAATGGCTGGGGCAGGACTATCACTACTCATATTCAGGTTCCATTCCGACAATATCTGAAGAGCTTCATTTTCCAATGTTGTCAGACCGTCTGATTGTTCAATTGCATCAGTAAAATCACCCCTCAACTTTTCGGCCAGTTTGGATTTTTGATCGAGCTGGATAACCTGAAAATCCCTTATGCTTAATTTTTCTTTTGCCATAAGTAGTTCTCTTATGCGGTTTATCCTGTAAGGATGATAAAAATAAGTGCTTATATAATATGGATAATTTTCATCGACCGTTTTATTGTTTGCTGAAGCAACAAACCCACAAGATGGATTAAAACTATGTGGCAATTCATCAAAAGGAACTTTCCCCGTCCAATCAAATTCGTCTGTTTCACCCGGCAGAATACTGAAACCGTTTCCTTTCCTGATCGGGATGCCTCCCCCGGCATAAAGTCCAATATTCCCTTCAACATCGGCATAAACAAAATTCTGGCTAACTGCATTAAAGGTTTTAATTGCATCTTTAAACTCTTCCCAATTACCTGCCTCGTTTAGCAAAAAAACACTGCGCAATTCATTGCTGTAATCATTACCGATCCATCTCATGGAAATCGATTGTGGAATATCTTTAAATTCAGAAATAATGGGTCCTCTGTGAGTGAAACGCAATTCCTTTTCAATAACCTCGCCTCCTTTTAACAGGATCTTTTCCCTTCGCACCTCTATTTTATGCCAATCGTTATTAAACCAGTATTCATCCGGGTTATCCGGATTTATTTTTTCCAAATAAAGATCGATATCATCTACCATTATATTGGTCATTCCCCAGGCAATTTTTTCATTGTGTCCTGCTACAATCCCGGGTTCGCCCGGGATTGTCAAACCGGTAACATTCAATTCACCTTCGATTACATGATGCATCTGGTACCAAATCCCCGGGGCACTTAGCCCCAAATGCATATCATTAGCCATAAGCGGCATTCCTGTTAAACTTTTCTCTCCGGAGACAGCCCAGTTGTTGCTGGCATGAAATACTTCCAGGCCTAATCTTTTCAGGGGCGATAATTTATCCAACAGTTCAGATTCTAATTCGATGTTACCCGAATCCAGCTTAAAATCAGGATATACATAAGATTTCATTTCAGCAACGTTTGGAACTAAATCCATAAGTTTCTCTTCCCCGAATTGATTAAGCAACTTATAGATGGTTATTTCCGACGAATACGTATTACGAGCTAAGTCCCATGCCATATAACCAATGATATTTGCGGAATGTTCAGGTTCCCATTTTCCCGGACGATAACCTAAAACACTAAATTCAAATGGTAAGGTATTGATGTGTTGTTCAATAAATTGGTTAACCCCATCTGAAAAAGCTTTCAGGGATTTCAACATTTTCTGATCAGCAGAATCTAATACCATCCGGGATTTCTCCGGAATGCGTAATGCCCTGAGAAATAAATCATCGTCAACGAACTCCTCACCCTTGAATATTTCAGACAAGCTGCCGGTTGTTGCCCTTCGTATCAGATCCATTTGCCAAAGTCTGTCCTGAGCCATAACATAACCAACTGCTCGATACAGATCCTCACTATTTTTGGCATAAATATGAGGAACCGCAAAAGAGTCCCTGTAAACGGTGACGGGTTCTTTAATCCCGGCTAATGTAACATCCTGGTTATAGTCAGGAATCCCCTTATGAGCCAGATTATGCACAAAAACAAGCCCTGCAATTCCGGAAAAAACGATAAGAAAAACAAGCACGATTATGATCCATTTAATGATTTTCATAATAGATTATTTTAATGTTTTGGAATTTATTCTTCGCCGGCGGATCATGAGATCGCCCCGATAGCCATCGCGGCTAAGTTCAATGTTTATGGCTTGATAATGGCTAATTTCATTATACTTTGCATTTTTAAGTCGGCAATCTGTAGACTGCTGATTGTGGACTGCCCGCC